>JAKIZM010000097.1 GCA_022708025.1 Bacteroidota bacterium
TTTTTTTTTTTGTTAATATAAAATTATCAATTATTTGGAGTCTCTTCTTTTTTTTATTAAAGAAATTTCAACTAAGTTCTAATTTATACCGGCCTGATGAGTTATTCAATAAAGAGAGAGGGTGCGTCAACATCATCTCTCAATGTTAATTATTATCTTTTATTTTGCTCTTCCTCCTCTAATTTAATTTACCATGATAAACAAGACTTAAACCTGTTTGACTTTCATAAACAAGAAAAAATGCATCTTTATCAAATAAGGCAACTCCATAAATTTGAGTTCTTGGTACTTTGTTGAAATAAAATAAATATTGAATATCTGTTCCGTTATAATGTGCTAAACCATCTCTCATTAAAAGAAAAATATCTTTAGAATTTCTTCCCCATATTCGCTGATAAAAATTTGGATTATCTACTTGTAGAAAAGTTTGGAACTGACCGTTAACTCTTTTGGCAATTTTACTGCCCAGAATAAAATAGACTTCGCTATTAATTAAGCTTATATCAGCTTGTTCCCCTCCAACCCAAATACTAGAATAGATTTTCTTGAAATTTTCTTGATTGTATTCATAAATAATAGAACTGTCAGGAGTTAATCCACCACCTAATTTATAGGTAAGTATATAAATTATATCATTAGAATCTTTATATATTTTAGCCCCAATGCCAATTATGTTTTTCTTATTTAATATCGACCAATTATTATTTGAATAATGTGCTGCTACCAATGTTGTATTATACCCACCAATAACAGTGTCTGGATAAGCACCAATTGCATAAAGATCATTTGAAGAGATTCCCCAGATATTATTAAAGCCAATATTTTTATGTCCGTCTTTTATAATTTCTGCAAACAATTTCCAGTTAGGTCCCCGCCATATCTTACCATTTTCATCACCAACAAAAACATCGCTGCTGGAAAAACCATAAATAGCGTTAGGTTGATTTATTCCTGGAACTCCGTACGTGAACCAGGACTCTCCACTAAAATGAGAAAATGAATTTGCCCAGTTGCTCGTAGTTGTTGCCCAAACGTCATTTGGAGAGCTTCCCCACATTCTATCTCTTGGATTATTTAGACCAGCTAATGTATCTGCTTCCCAAGTATAATCACGTCTTCCAGGTTTTAGTTCATCATCGGGTGGTTCGATAGAGTTGCAGTTTGTAATTAGTAAAAAAATTACAGCAAGAATTAATAAAAATATCAGGTTGTTTTTTTTCATTTTGCTTTTACCTTAATTTAATTTACCGTGATAAATAAGATTTAGATTAGTTGGACTTTCATAGACTAAAAAAAACACTTCTTTTTCAAAGATAACTGCACCAAATATTTGAGTGGGATTTTTTGTTATTGTAAATAAATACTGCAAATCGGTTCCATTATAATGTGCTAATCCATCTGTCATAAAAAGGAATATATCTTTTTCATTTCTTCCCCATATTCGCTGATAAAAATTCGGATTATCTATTTGTAGAAAAGTTTGAAACTGACCATTTATCCTTTTTGCAATCCTATTACCAAGTATAAAATAGACCTCTTTGTCAATCAGACTAATATCTGATTGTAAACCCCCTGTCCAAATACTGCTATAAATCTTTTCGAAATCCAAATTATTATATTCATAAATCATTGAACTGTCAGGGTGAAAACCACCCCCGGGTTTGTATGTAATAATGTATAAATTTTTATCGAAATCTTTAAATAGTTTTGCAACAAGTCCGTTAACTCCCTTTGTATTAAGAATTAGCCAGTTATTATTGAAATAATGGGCAATAACACTATTATTAAATGCACCGATTGAATCCGGGTAACCTCCGAACACATAAAGATCATTTGCCGATTCACCCCACAAATCATTGAATATAATATCAGTACGTCCATCTTTTGTAAGTTGTGCAAATTTGTTCCAACTTCCGTCATATTTCCAAACTGCACCATTTACTGCTGTAATAAAAATGCTATTCCAAGCAAAACCGAAAACTGAAGTTGGAACTACGATTCCGTTTATTCCATACAAGCTCCACCTAAAACCATCGTAGTGTGCAATTGATTTATCCCAGTCTCCGGGGCTTGTTGCCCAAACATCATTAGGAGAGGAAGCCCAGAGTCTGTAGTAAGTGTCCCAGGGTGCTTCAAGTGTATCCACTGTCCAGGTATAATCACGCCTGCCAGGTTTTAATTCATTATCAGGTGGTTCTGTTGGGCTACATTTAGTAATTAGTGAAAAAATTGTAGCGAGAATTATTAAAAATATCAGCTTGTTTTTTTTCATTTGTGTGCCCCGTGTAAACTTTAATATAATTTATTAAGTGATTTAATATAGTAAATGAAATATAATTGTTGAATATAAAATAAAAGCATAAAAATTATCCCTCTAACAGAGTGTGAGTTTTCAGAGAGAGCTAAATATCGTGCCAGTATTTTAATAGTAGGTTTCAAAAACATCTCAAAATTTTTTTTAAATATTCAGCAAGAGTGGATAATGCAGTAGAGATATTAAATCGGCAAAAATTATTCCTACAATAACAATTTGATTTCAGTTAGTTTTTATAATGGAGTGGTAAAAAAGAAATTAGTAATTACATAAAAATTACAAAGTGTAAAAATTATAGTGATAAAATTTTCGCAAAAAGAATCTTGAAGAAACTTTTAATAATAGCACACTGATTTTTATGATTGTTTATGATCTTAAATGAATTAAACTCAGTGTTACTCAGTGGCTTCTCTGTGGCTCTCCGTGTAAGAAATTAGAAAAGGAGACAGGAGTCAGAATTTTTCACGCAAAGATTTTATTTGTTATTCATAAAAAAACCTTCGAGGTTATTAAAAACCCCGAAGGTTAAATGAGAAACTGATTCTGTTATCTGGTATAACGACATTTGTCGCTATTTCATCAACAACATTTTACGGGTTTCAACAAAATTGCCCGAAGTTAATTTATAGAAATAAACACCGCTTGCTAAACCAGAAGCATTAAAATTTATTTCGTGATAACCCGCTTTCATATCTTTATCAGCCAATGTTTCAACCAACTGTCCGAGCGAATTATAAATATTTATTTTCACTCTGCTCTCAACCGGCAAAGCAAACCTTATTGTTGTTGTTGGATTGAATGGATTAGGGTAATTCTGGTATAAAGAGAATTCTTTTGGAGTTGTAACATCAACTTCAATTTCGTTGCTGTATTTAATACTTCCGTCAAAATCAATTTGCTTTAATCTGTAAAAATATTTTCCCGAAGCTGCAATTTTATCTCTGTAATAATATTCTGTTATATTGGTTGTTGTTCCTTTTCCCTCAACAAAAGAAACTCTTGTCCAATCATTGTTGTTTCTTACTCCTGACTTTTGACTTCTTTCAATTTCAAATCCGCTATTGTTCGTCTCGGTTGCTGTCTGCCATTTCAGAACGACTTCGTTATAAAAATATTCTGCAGTAAAGGAAGTTAACTCAACAGGAATTTTACTTGAGAAAGGCATAAATTTTACCAATCCCAGCGTTGAATCATCAACAAAGTGAACTATATGCTCTTCAATTGATACTGAATCATATACGCCCCAATCATTGTTTTGTGCATAGATAGGATCCGGTGTATTATTGTATAAATCATATACATTGGTGCCTTGTATATTATCAAAAATAATATTCTGACCATCATCAGTAGTGTCAGCATTTTCAATATTTCCAAGGTTTGGATTAGCTGCTGGCTGTCCGGAAACACCAACCTGAATTGTAACGCCCCACCAATTACCATAAATTTTGTTTCTTGATATTATCGGTGTTACAACGGCAGTACCATAAACATTTATTCCGCTGCCTGCAGCCATAACATCGGGATTGATATTGTTATTATAAATAATGTTATCATGAACATAACAGGTAATAGGATAGGCACCTGTCATGGTAATGCCAAAGCTGTTATTGTAAATCTCATTAAAGGCAATTTCAGACGAAGAGGAAGATCCGCCAATCAAAGTGGAAATACTTATACCGCCGGCTTTGATGAACATTCCGCCGCGAATAATATTGTGTCTTATAGTTGGAGAATTGTTGTTTTGCGTACCAACAGTAATTTGATTTTTAGGACTTGTATTTTGTGAGTTGTTATTAATAAGCTCATTCCATTCTATCAAAGGTGAACTGCCTGTGGTTACATAAATGCCATACTCAAAAACTCTTTCAATTCTATTGTGTGTTATTGTCGGATTTGAGCCGCTTTGAAGATAAGGACCTCTCCTGCTTTTCCAAATATATGAATTTGTTAATGTCGGACTTGCACCCAAACATCTAAAACTATAACTGGCATATTCAATTCTTGCATAGCTTACCATACAGGCTGTATCAACCGAAGAATCCATAAAATATAATCCATTATATGAACCTGATGAATCCTGGCTTAATGATGAAAAAATTATTGAATCAGAAGCAGTACCAACTGCCCAGAATTTACCGCCTATATCAAATCCGCTGGTAGATCCTGAAAATAAAACAGTAGTACCTGGATTAATATAAACTCTGTCATTTGCTGCAATTGTTACTTTAGCGCTTATTGCATAGTTTGGAAATGAACCCGTTACAACTCCACCGGAATTTGTAACAAGATCATCAAGGCTCCAGTTTACCCCTGTATTTGGTGTTGTGTACTGTGCAAACAGGTGAGATGAAATCAGTATAAGAAGTAAAAAAAGTTTCTTCATCGTTGACTCCTTTTTATTGTTATAATTTTATCAGAAAGATTTTTGTTATTGTTTTTTGTCAAAAGCTGTTTACTGTAATTGTAATATAAACATTTTTTTAATACTTTAATGCAGTGCTCAAACAAATTATAAGGCACTTAACTAACAACAATCTAACTAACTACTTTTACTGAGAGGTACGTATGAAAAATCTTATTACCGTTCTGTTCGTTTCATTTTTGCTCGTTACTGTTTCTGTTGATGCACAAATAAGAACGAGCTTTATTCCTGATCTGGATGAGCTTATTTCAACTGCTGAGATCATTGCTGAATCAAATCATTACAGCGATATGTATGATCCCGGTTATACTGTTTATCCCGGTTTTCCAAAACAAGGAATGTATAATATATTCTCTCCCAAAACAGGGGCAATCTATTGTAATCTTGATGCAGATCCTGAGATGGAAATACTATTCGGAGCCGGTGAAACCCTGTATGCGGTAAATCTTGATGGTTCTGCAGTTACCGGCTGGCCAAAAACATTTACTACAAATTATGAAGTTGCCTGGGGAGTATCTTTCGGAGATATTAATGGTGACGGTGAAGGAGAAGTAGTTGTTAGTGCCGGAGGTCCGCTAGGAGGACATATTCACGCTTTCAAAAAAGATGGAACATTATTACCTGGTTTTCCCATAAATGTAGGCAAGTATGCTATGAATCCTACATTGGCAGATTTAGATGGTGATGGTGCAATGGAGATCATCCTCGGCACAAGAGATAAATTAGCTTATGTATTTAAAGGTGATGGCTCTGTCTATCCCGGCTGGCCAAAACAGATGGATTGGTATGTTGCATCTTCCGCTTCTGCCGGCGATGTAAATGGTGATGGAGTTATGGATGTTGTAATGGAATCAAGAAATCTTTTATATGTATGGGATAAAGACGGACAGATACTGCCCGGTTTCCCTTATGCAATTTTAGATTCAACAATTGGTTCTAATTCATATTCTGCTCCTTTACTGGTTGATCTGACCGGTGACGGAAAGCAGGAAATAGTTTTTTGTTCACACTCTAATGCTGTTAATGCTGGTGGAATTGTTTATGCTGTAAAACATGATGGAACAAGTTTACCCGGATTTCCAAAGACTGTTAATGACTGGATATACGGTCCGCCGATTGCTGCTGATATAGACGGAGATTCTGAACTTGAAATAATTATAGCTGAATATGGATCATCTCCGGTACCGCAGTTCTATGTTTATGCATACAATTTAGATGGAAGTATGGTTACCAATTTTCCAATGGGACCATATCACGGCACAGCAAACCAGATTCTTGTTGCTGATATAGATAATGATGGACAGTTTGAAATAATTTTTGATGAAAACGTAGTTGAAGTAACAACCGGAAGATATCGCGCTTTAAATATGGATGGAACTGATGTAACGGGCTGGCCTCTTGAGTTAACTCAAAATACAAGCTTTCAACAGCCGCTGTTAGGAGACCTGAATAACGATGGTATTCTTGATATGGTTGGCGGCAGTTTTAATTTTGATGTCAACAACAAACAGGTCTTTTTATATGTATGGAATACAGGCTTGCCGTATAACCCTGCAAAAATTGTAAATCCAATGTACCAGTTTAATCCTCAGCATAGCGGAGTTTTTGTTGATCCATCACTTATACCGGTTGAACTTGAATCTTTTTGGGTTACGGTTAGCTCAGATGAAGCAGTGTTAAACTGGATTACTGCTACTGAACTGAATAATTCAGGATTTGAAATCGAAAAATCATTTAATAATATAGATTGGAATAAAATTGGTTTTATTCAGGGAAACGGTACAACTACAAATAAAACAGCTTATACATTCAATGATAATAATCTTACACCCGGAAGATTTCATTACAGATTAAAACAAATTGATTTCGATGGAACTTATACTTACTCTAAAACAGTATCAGCAGATTATTACCTTATAAGTGATTTTTCGCTTGAACAAAACTATCCCAATCCGTTTAATCCAAATACAACTATTAAATTCGAACTGCCAAAAGATGGATTTGTTTCACTAAAGATTTATGATATACTCGGTAACGAAATTACTACTCTTGTTAATGAAGAAAAACCTACAGGCAGATATGAAATAAACTTTGATGCAAGCGCAATGGTAAGCGGTGTTTACATATATAAATTAGAATCCGCAGAGTACATTTCTACTAAAAAGATGTTACTGCTTAAGTAATATTTATCTTTTCAAACCCAATTCCTAAAAGGAATTGGGTTTGTAATTAATTGGGTTTGTTTTTTATATTATTTAAGTTACAGCTACAAAATCTCAAAATATATTGAGGTGAGATGTGAAACTAAAATACTTTCTTGTCTTATTGCTCTCATTGTTCATTGAGCATTTAACCTTTAACATTACTTACGCAACCGTCAGGTTCGTGAGTAAGTCCGGCAGCAGCACACCGCCTTACACAAGCTGGGAAACAGCAGCAGACAGCATACAAAAATGTATTAACTTATGTGTTAATGGCGATACAATTTATGTAGCCAACGGAGTTTATAAAGAACAGGTTGTTATGATACCTGGATTATCACTTATTGGGGCGGGGCTGGATTCTTGTATAATAGATACACGTGCTTTAGTAACAGCTGTCGATTATACCTCTGTTATAGTAAATGATAGTTGTTTTATTACAGGTTTTAACATTTTGGTTTATTATAACTCTAGCAAGGGTTACGGTATAAAAAATATTGGTAATGGAGTTTGCTTGATTACTCTTAATAAGATAACTAGTGGAGGGCTTGGAACATTTATAAGTACAGGTCCTACAATATATAAAAACGTTTACGACAATGTAACAATAGGTATATGGCTTTTTACCTCAAATTCAATAGTAAGAAAAAATATAATTTATATTGATCCTAACGCAATTAGCAGTGATGCTTATGGTATACTTATAGAAGCAACAAGTAATGGTCCTAACCCAGTTATTGATTCAAATTATATTGAAGTTAACCGAGGAGAAGGTATATATAAATCTTTTGGTACAAATCCAACTATCAGCAATAACACAATCATATTAAAACACATTGGTACAAGAGGTATACGTTTAAGTAGTTCAGATTCTGCAAAAGTATATAACAATTCTATTTATGCAGAAGAGGGTTATAACGGAATTGAAAATAATGCCACACAGTTTATAAAAATATACAATAATTATCTGATAGGAGAATTTAGTAATCGTGCGCTTGCTGTGGGCCCTGATAATAAAGTAAAAAATAATGTTGTAACCAAT
>JAKIZM010000042.1 GCA_022708025.1 Bacteroidota bacterium
GGGAAATGATTTGTTTTTCATTTCCCTATAAATTTTTGTTCTTGTTTTGAGCCAGAGGCTCATTTGCCTATGGCTGAAACTTATTTATTTTTAATTACTTAGCTCCTCCTCTGGTCATTTGATACTACTTAGCCAATATCATTTTTCTTGACTGAGTAAATCCAGGTGCTGTCAATTGATAGATATAAACACCACTTGGCAATGTAGAATTTGCAATGTATGATGTGGAATGACTACCGGCTTCATAATATCCATCAACGATTACATCAACTTCTCTTCCCAGCATATCAAATAATTTTATTGTGTGCCAACCGCTTACAGGAGTCTGCCAGCTGATTTTTGTACCCGGATTAAATGGATTCGGATAATTTTGTTCAAGTACAAATTTGTTTGGAATCAAATTAATATTTACAGTAACAACATCACTGTAACGATATTGACCATTGAAATCAATTTGCTTTAATCTGTACTGTAATGATTTAGCTGTCAATCCGGAGATATCATCTTCATAATTATAATATTGCGGATCAGTTGTTGTGCCCTTTCCTTCTTTAAATCCAAGCAGCAGCCATTCTCCTTCAATACCATCATCAACACTTCTTCTGTAAATTTCAAATTGTTGATTATTTAATTCGGATGCAGTTGTCCATTCAAGTAAAATCTTATTTCCATTATTCAAAGCATTAAACGATGTCAGTTCAACCGGAACATTGCCTTCATCAATAGTTAAAGCTTTGATACATAAATTTGCGGTGTGGGCGGGCCAGGGTGTATCCTCATAGTAATACATATCTTTCCATTGAGAACCATCCCAATAAAAGCTTTCATTCGGATTTGATGTTGAATTAACAATTGTTAAATAAGAATCTGTTACTAAAAGTACCGGAACTTCTGAAGTTCTGTCAAACGGATGACCGCCTTTTGATAAATTCAGATAAACATAAAAATCATTTCCTGATGCCAAATATACTGCTGACGCAAGATCTACTGTATGGAAACCAGTAAATTGTTCAAACCCTGTTTGCGAAAATAATTCATTCTGAAGCTGACCATTCTGAAAAGTATCATATATCTTAATTGTGTAATTAACACTGTCAGCAGCGGTAAAAAAACTAACTGCAAAAAGATATTCATTTGAGGAAGCAGTAAAAGTATTAAATCCTTCACTGCAATCTGTTTTAGTTGCTCTCCAGCCGTGATAATCGTGATAATAGATATGATCATATTTTAAAGGTTCAACATCTTTAAATGTTACAGCTCCCATCTCATCGTGTTTGCCGCAATACTTATCGTAATATGATATCCAGAAATATCCGCCTAATCCCCAGGAAGTACCCCAACTGTTTTTGATTAGCCACGCACCGGGTAAAGGAGCCTGAGTTACTTTGTTATCATCCCATCCGACAATTGCAACAGCATGATTTGGTTCAAGTGATGAAGTAGGCGGCTGATAGTGAATATAACCCTGCATAAATGCAGGATCATACGCCATACAGGTTCCCATCACTCCATATTGCATTACCATTTGTTTCAATGTGTTTATGTTGCTTAAATCCTGATTTGCATTTAACCAATAAATATCTCTTGGATAGTAATAATGATAACTCGTTTTATATCTTTGAGGCGCAGTTGAATAAGACTGTCCGTCAATATCGCGCACAGCCCCCTCACCTCGAGTTAAATAAGCCGATGCTACTCTGTAGTCACCTCCTTCGTGAACAGTTAATCCGTTACCGGTCGGTGGAGTTAGATCTTCGTTAAAATATTGATTGAAACCGTTCCACCAATCAAGATGATATTCAGCTAAATTTGGCTCGCCTGTTTCACCATTATTTGCCCAGGCACCTGTTATTAACAAATTACCTTCCATTGCAGACATCGTACCGTGAGTCCAGCAAGTACCGCCTAGCTGGTTTTTAACCGATGTTACATAATTGATACCTCCAACATTACGGAGATCAAAAGAAGCCGGTATTTGCGCTATGATACTAAAATTAAGTATTACCAAAAGAGCAAATAAAAAATTGTATCGATTTATTTTCATAGTAACCTCAGGGTTTAGTGAATTTATTTGGTTTGATTATTCAAAATATTTTTTATGATTAAATAAACTGTCATTGATGTATAAACTGATGGATATTGCAAGGTAAGTTTTCCCTGGTGAAGAATTTTTGCTGCGGAAAAATTCAGACAAACTCAAACTTGATTCTCTCCTGTTATTCGATTTCAAAATTTACTGTTTAAACTTATTCATTTCTGTTTAAAAATGCTTTATAAATCTGAAAAAAAATGAATGTCTAATATTCGAAAGTGTAGTCCACCTCGAAGGTGGGCTACACTTCACTCTCATTTCACTATGGTTCAATTTTTTTTACGGAAGACGAAAGACGCTAGATGAAAGATGTAAATTCAAAAAATTAATTTTTAAGAAAAAATCGTTTTGGAATGAATTTTATCCCCCTAAACACCAAACAACTTTTTAAACTCATCATCATTTTTCATTGAGTCTATTATTGTTTGTTCATCGTCTTGTGATTTGTTGTTCAGCTGCTTCGCAAAATCTTCGCTCGGGATTACTTTACACGAACATACTTTTGCAAACTGGGTTAGATTGGAATCGGAAGTAATTACAGTAATTGTTCTTGGTGATTTAGATTTTTCAATTTGATTTTTAATCTTTTCATCGGCAGTAATATTTTCCGAATAGATTATTTTTATTCTGCCCGCATTAATCTTCGTAACTGCAAATCCATCCAGATGAAGAGTTACATTAGCTTTTTTATTCAGAAAATATCTTTGCAGCATTAAAGCAAGTTTTTCTCTTGAAGATTGTTTATCTTTTTTCTGGATTTTCATAAGTGCAGGAATTTTGCCGATCAGATTATTTCCGTCAATTATATAATGCGTCATCATTATCTTCCTTCAAAGAACTGATCGCGCTTGGTTACTTTCAGATCCTGAAGCTGAGGCGCTTTAACTCTTATCTCAAAATTATATCCGCGGAAAGTTCCGATCGGATTCCAGGTAAAGTTCATAACCCAGCAATGAAGATCACGCGAGATTCTTATTTGCGGAGCTGAAAATTCCTGCCTGGTTAAATCATAACTACTTGCAACTGAAAATTTCCACTTTGGTGTAAGATTAAAATTTAAACTGCCGCTTATATTAGAATTTTTATTTATTCTTGTTGGTAATGCCCGTGATTCATTGTAATTGTAATTAAGTGAAAGATCCCACGGAATAGAGAAATCGGCTTCTTTATCGTTGTACAATCCCTGATAAATACTTCGTTCGGAAGCCTGTAAATATTGATCCTGCTGAAGTGTTGTACGAGAATCAGTTTCGGTAGATTTAATTCTATCACCAGAAATTGAGAACGACATCGAAAAACTTAAGTCTGTTAATCTTAATATTCCTTTGCCCTGACTGATTAAATATTTATTTATCCGCCCTTTTTCATCATAATCATAAGGAGAAAAGGAAGTAGAAGCCTGCATAGTAAATATATCGCTTATCTGCGTCTGGTATTGTAAATTCAAATTGGAAAATTTGTATTCCTTAGCAGCAAAATTATAATTGATATTAGCCCTTATATCCAGCAGCTTAATTTTACTGGCTTTAGATGTTGTATCTGTCGGATCAACGGCTGTTTTCATTTCAAAAACATTACCGACAGAAAAGCTTATACTTTGCTGCTCCTGGTTGGATGGTTTGCCGAATATTTCACGTTCAAATTTGTTGTATTCAACTCTTCTGCCAGATGAGTCAATATAAGAATCATAATATCCCCAGAAAGGGGTTGAGAAATCCGGCGAGTAGTTATAACTGATAGATGGTGTAACAACGTGCCTGATTGCATCAATACCAAGTGATCTTACATTAAACATTCCATAAAATTTTGTTGATGCAGTTACACCCATCGAAAAAGTTCTTACCATATTGATTTCGTGCAGATCGTCAGTTTTAATATAATATTTACCTGAATCATTAATTGCAGTTGATCTTTCAATGCGTTTATTATACCAGCTTTCATTATATCTGAAGTTAGGTGAAATACTAAAGTAACCGATTTTTGGTGATAAAGATGCACTGATGTTATGTTGTATTCCGCCTCTTATATTAAGATGACCAGCAATTTTATCTCTTTTATTCTGAAACTGACCCGAATAATTAAAACCAAAAGTCTCATACCAGTTCTGTCCACCGGTACCCTTTCTGAACGGATAAGTTTGTGCCAGCGAAAAAGTAAGATTAGGCAGAATTTCGGAGATGTTGTTATTTTCAAAGTTTTGTGTTCTTGAATAACTAATTGACATACTGTTTCCGGATTCTTCCCATTGCTTGAAGTAAGTTGCATCTGAGTAAGCATCATTTCTAAGAAGCTCATTAAAATTATTTATGTTGCGCTGTATTCTATTGCCGGATAAAAATTCAAGTTTGGCATCAATTCTCGATGTAGGTGTAATTGTTTGATTATGATTCAACCTCAAACGCCATTCTATTTCTTTTAATCGGTTTGCATCAGTTTCTTCACCTTTGATATACTTACCGTAACTTGCTTCTACATTACCTGAATAATTATATCTTTTTGTATAACGAAATCTTGAATCAAGTTTGTAGCTTCCGCGTGTGTAATAATTAGCAGTAAGATTTAAATCCATATAATCGTTGATTGCCCAAAAGTATCCGAACTTTGAAAAATAAGTTCCATATGTAGCATCTGAACCAAATGTTGGGGGAATAATTCCGGATCTTCTTCCTGATTCAATCGGAAATACAGCAAACGGCAATGGTATCGGTAAAGGCACTCCGCCAAAATTTATAAATATCCATTCGGCAATTAATTGTTCTTTATGAATCACCTTCATTTTACTTGCAGTAAAATAATAGTGCGGGCATTCGGGGTCATCGCAGGTAGTAAAAATTCCATCTTCGATAAAATAAGTTTCCTTATCTACCTTTTTTATTTTCGTTCCGGTATATTTTGATCCATCCTGTTCTGTTTTTGCTAATGAAATAATTCCCTGTCCGGTTTTGAAATTATACTTCATCGTTTGCCCTTCATAAACTTCAGCACCTTCTTTAAGAACAGGAGTTCCGTCAAGTTTTCCTTCAAGTGTATCTGATGGAACACCTTCGGCAACTATATTGCTGGTGTTAAAATCTATGAAGATGTTTTCGCTTTTTATTTCTGTAATTTTATAATTAATACTGCTCTGCCCGTATATATTCATTTTTTTTTCTTTAACAAAAAATATCAATGAATCTTTTGAAGCAGCAAATACAGTAGTATCAACATCATAAGTTTTTCCGCTGTGTTTTGGAATTGATACTGTATCAGTTAAAGCCAATGTAGAATCAGAAAAGATTATTAACGAATCAGTTTGCTGAGAAAAAGATATCCCCTGCAAAAGAAATGATGCGAGAAAAAACCATAAGTAAAACCTGTAATTTCTTTTAATCAACATCTGAAAATCATAAATAAATCTTTGTTCAGTTAGTTGTTATAAAATACCAATGAAGATGCACCTTTTATTCCGGCTTCATTTTTTAGTTTTGCAGGTATAACCAAAACCCTTTGTCGTAAAGGCAGCAGCACTCTGGCAGCAATGGTTTTTCTTATTGAATCAAACAGGGGCTTGCCAAAACCTGCAACACCTCCGCCAATTATGAATGTACTGATATCCAGCAGATTACTTAAAGATGCCATTGCAGCACCAAGTTGTTTACCCATTCTTTCGATTACAAATTTTGCGTATGCATCTTTTTTTTCAGCCGCAAGCTGGATTATTTTGGGAGAAACTTTTGATAAATCATTTTCAATCAGTTCCCATATTTTCGAATCAGGATGATCCGGCAGTTCACCTCTTACAATTTCTCTTAAATAAGAATTTCCGACATAAGCTTCAATGCAGCCTGTTGATCCGCAATTACATTTTGGTCCGTTGATATCAATAGAAATATGCCCGATTTCTCCTGCGGCACCATACTCACCACGGAATATTTTCTTATTAAAAACAATTCCTCCGCCAACACCAGTACCAAGTGTAACCATAACAAATGAATCAAATTTTTTACCTGCACCAAATATAAGCTCACCAATTGCGGCGGCATTAGCATCGTTTTCAATGTGTATTTTATATCCATATCTGTTTTTAAGAATTGGTCCGAGTTTAACATTTTTCCAGCCCGGAAGATTGGGAGCATTTTCTACAATACCTTTTTTAATTTGAACAACTCCCGGACAGCCTACACCAATTCCCTGTATCTTCAGTTTGTTTTTTTCAAGAATCTCATCAATGCCTTTACATATATTTGAAATAACTTTTTTAGGTCCGCCTTCTGCTTGTGTTTTTACTGAAAGACTTTTAATTAATTTTCCGCTATCAGATACAATACCTATTTTGATATTGGTACCTCCGATATCAACACCTAAAGCATATTTTTCAGATTTGGTCATTGATGTATTCTCTGAGATTATTTTGAAAATTGGGTATCAACTAATTTTAATTCCCCGGGATAAGTAATATTTCCGAAAGGAGAACTTACTGTTGGTGTAGCAAAAAGCGTTATCTTTGAAGATGAACCTTGTACGCCGCCCAAGGCAAGTGCAAGATTTATTATGCTTTCATATCCGCGGTCTTCAAAAAATT
Source organism: Bacteroidota bacterium (assembly GCA_022708025.1). Taxonomy (GTDB): domain Bacteria; phylum Bacteroidota; class Ignavibacteria; order Ignavibacteriales; family Ignavibacteriaceae; genus IGN3. The sequence goes on from JAKIZM010000042.1 coordinate 6,654, forward strand.
TAACGAGATCTAAATTAATTCTGAGAGGAATTGTTGTAACATTACCGGTACCGGGCACAGTAACCGGCTGATCAAGTTCGCCGGAAACTGTTTCTTTATCATCAAGGAACAATCTCCATTTGAAGTTCTGCAATGTTGCATCAGATTTTTGATAACCGCCGGTTCCGTCATTCGGATTTTTTGCTTCAACATTAAGAACAAAAGATGCAGGCAGTGAACCTTTTGCAAAAGCTGCCGAAAGATTTATCAGGTCTAATGGATTAAAATCACTTAGTTTTGATTTGCCGGAAATTGAAATCCCGTTTATTTTAAATCCATCTACCTGCCCAACTTTAAATTGCAAACGCGATAAATTAGTTAATGTCTGATAAACACTGCATCCGCCGATTACCAAAGCAAGTATAATCACAACAGAAAAATATTTTTTCATTTCAGATTCCTTTTGATTGTTCTATTTTTTGAATTATAGTTTCTGCAACTTTAAGCGCTCGTAAACCGTCTTCGCCGGTAACAATAATTTTTTTATCATTAAGTACGGCATCAACAAAAAGCTGAAGCTCATAATTAAGTGCATTTACTTCTTTTATTTCGGGCTGTTCATAGATCAGTCTTTTCTTTTTATTACCGACACCAATTTCACCAAATGAAATGGATGTTGGTAAAGCAGGCTGATCAACCGGAAGTAAACGATATATTTCTGATGCACCGGTTACAAAATCCAGAGAAATATAATGATCTTTCTGAAAGATACGCATCTTGCGCATTTTCTTCTGAGATATCCTGCTGGCGGTAACATTTGCAACCGCACCGTTTTCAAATTGTATTCTTGCATTTGCAATATCAATATGATCCGATACTACTGCAACACCGTTTGCATCTATCTGCTTTACTTCACTTTTTATAAAACTTAAAATGATATCAATATCATGGATCATTAAATCCAGCACAACCGCTACATCCGTTCCCCTCGGATTAAATTGTGAAAGTCTGTCCGACTGAATAAACATCGGATCAGATATAAAAGACTCAAGAGAAAGTAATCCGGGATTAAATCTTTCGATATGCCCGATCTGGAATTTCAGATTTTTTTCTTTAGCGACCTTAACTAATTCTTCTCCCTGTTCTATTGTTGCAGTAATTGGTTTTTCAACAAATACATGAATATTCTTTTTAAAACATTTTTTTGCAACCTCGTAGTGTGCACTGGTAGTTGCTGCTATTGAAACTGCATTAACTTTTTCAAGTAATTCATCAATCGAAGCAAATGCTGCAGTATTAAACTCATCAGCAATTGTTTTAGCCTGAACAGTATTTAAATCAAACACACCAACGAGATTACAATTGGAAATTTGCGTAAACATTTTTGCGTGCAGTTTACCAAGATGACCAACTCCGATTACACCAACATTAAGTTTTTCCATAAGATTTATTTTGTTTGAATTAATGTATAACCGATTATTTTATCGTAACCGCCGTATTCAGGATCACGGTACCAGAGAAAAATATTAAGATCATCAGTTGTCTGCCAATCGTTGCCTTCAAGAATTATCCAATCCTGATTAGCAACATTCCTATAATCACCATTAACAACAACGTACTGATAATCGTAAATACCGCGCTTCAGTTCAATAGTTTTTTCAAAATGATCGCCATTAAATTTCATTTTATTTTCATCGGTTAGCTTCCAGTCATTAAAAGCCCCGACAAGGTAAACATCGCCATAAACTTCCTGCGGCGGTTTAATCTGAAAAAGAACATTCATATAAGTAGAGTACATATCATTTGCCGGCTTAAGAATAAAACTGCCATTATTATCAATACCTGACTTTAATAAAAATCTGCTGTATTCCATACCATCAAACTTAGCTTTAACATTTTTTGAATTGAAAATATTAATATCCATCAGATTAACCTGTCTGTATTCATTTCCTGGTCTGACATCTTTTGCAATAAATTTTATCTTCGATCCTCCATCCCATTCAAATACTCTGTTATGAGCAGTTGAAGTTCTCTGAACAATTATTGGATTATATAAAAGATGATTAACTATAATTTCAACTTCATCGATAAAGAAAGGAAAAAAATCATCATTTGGCTGTGCTTCGGTATTAACCCAGTAAGTATGACCAAGCGGCGGCGGATAATATGTTTTATCATCAAGTGTTTCTTTTATTGCTTTTGACTGAAGCTCAACTTGATTTTTAACTACAAAAAATTTTCCTTCTGCAAAAACAATTGATGAATCCTGCGAGTCAACAACATAAAATCTCCATTTACCTGAAAACGGAAAACTGACAAATCCATTTTTATCAGGAAAGAAATTGCGATAATGATATTTTGCTTCTTCAACTGTTGTAGGCAAGGTTATATATTCCAATGTATAGGCTGTATTCTGCCCCTGATTCAGTAAAAAAATGTTATCGGTGGGTTTCCAGTTTCTGTCACAAAATCTAAACAGGATATTGATGTTTGGCGGATAATCGGATTTAGCATCGAATTCGATAACAAGTTTGTCACCCGGTTTACTTAAAACCGGAATAAGATCCGGGTCACCCTGTTTATAAGTTTTCAGGCTTTTAATTACAACTTCCTGCGGAAAGCTGCAGGTAAAAGACAGTACGAGAAATAAAACAAATATTTTTTTCACGATATGCCTGTATCAAATAGTTAAAATTGTTTTTACAAATATAATTCTAAGAAATGAGCTTAAACAGTGCTAATAGTGGAAATAAAAATCCCCAATAAAAAATACTTATTGGGGAAATCATAAAAATTATATGGAATTATGATTATAGATTTTTTATTTCATTGACAAGTTTACTTATTGCTTCTTTTGAATCACCAAAATACATAAGTGCATTTGGATAGAAGAAAAGTTCATTATCAATACCGGCATAACCAACATTCATCGAGCGTTTGTTGATAATAACGGTTTTTGCGTAATCAACATTAAGTATTGGCATTCCGTAAATCGGACTGTTCTTATCGTGGCGGGCTGCAGGATTAACAACATCATTAGCACCAATAACTATAACAACATCAGTATTCGGAAAATCATCGTTGATATCTTCCATTGCAAGTAATTTATCATAAGGAATCTGAGCTTCGGCAAGAAGCACATTCATATGTCCGGGCATTCTACCAGCAACAGGATGAATTGCAAATCTTACTTTTACACCTTTTTTCTCCAGGAGATTTACCAGATCACGAACTGCGTGTTGTGCCTGACCAACTGCCATTCCATAACCCGGAACAATTATAACACTGCTTACTGAATCGAGAAGCATTGCAAGCTCTTCAGCATCAATAGATTTAACATCACCTTTGGGAGATGTGGTTGAAGCCGATGTAGCAGCACCGGCATTTGCCCAGCCGCCAAGTACAACATTCATAAGCGAACGGTTCATTGCCCTGCACATAATGTTGGTAAGTATAATTCCCGAAGCACCAACAAGAGCGCCGGCAATTATCAATTCATTATTTCCTAAAACAAATCCGGTGGTTGAACCTGCTAAACCGGAATAAGAATTTAACAATGATATAGCAACAGGCATATCTGCACCGCCAATCGGAAGCACCAATAAAACACCCAACACCAATGAAACAATTGTAATCAGTATAACAATATTCATCATCGAAGGATTTATCACAACATAAGCACCTGCTACAAGAACAAATAATACTAGCAACGCATTAAGAGGATGCTGCAACGGATATTTTACAACTTTGCCGGTAACAATGCCTTGCAGTTTTCCAAATGCAATCATTGAACCTGTAAAAGTAACACCGCCAATAAGTAAGCTTAAAATGATGGCGATACTTTCATTAACAGGTAAATTAAAAGGCAAATTCATCTCAACAGGATAATTTGGATTTTTCTTAAAATATTCCGAAAGTGCAACTAATGTTGAAGCACCTCCGCCAAATCCATTTAACATTCCAACCATCTGAGGCATACCGGTCATTGGGGTTTTAAGTGCTAATACAATTCCAATAAGTGAACCGATTATGGAACCGATTATAATCCATTGAAATGTAAGAACCTGCTGATCAAACAAAGTAGCAGCAATCGCAAGGAACATTCCGACAGCAGCATAAAGATTTCCTTTCCTTGCTGTTTTCGGCGATCCTAAAAATTTGATACCGAAAATAAAGAGAGTTGAAGATATCAGATAAGTTATTTCTATAGCTATTCTCATTTTTCAACTCACTTCTTTTTAAACATTTTTAACATACGATCGGTAACAAGAAAGCCGCCTACCACATTTATCATTGCAAAGATCACTGCAATCAAACCAAGAATTGTGCTTATTGTAAATTGTTCTAATCCTGCACTAAGTATTGCGCCCACAATTGTAATACCTGATATTGCATTTGAACCGGACATCAGCGGTGTATGCAGTGTTGGCGGAACTTTAGTGATAAGTTCAAATCCTACAAATATTGCAAGTGCAAATACATACACGTGCATTAAAAACATATATTCTTCCATGTTTTACCCTTATTTATTAAACTTTATTTTATAAGATCTTTTATTCTCTGGTTAATTATTATTCCATGAAGAGTAATTAAAGATCCTTTTATAATTTCATCATCAAGATTTATTGTTACTTTACCTTCTTTACCAATATGAAGAATAAGATTTAAAATATTCCTTGCATACATCTCACTTGAGTGTGTCGGAACTAATGAAGGCAGATTTGATTCCCCGATAATTGTTACTCCATATTTCTTAACAGTTTTTCCTTTTTCACTGATTTCACAGTTACCGCCGAATTCTGTTGCCATATCAAGAACAACACTTCCGGCTCTCATATTCTTAACCATTTCTTCCGTTACAAGTATCGGAGCTTTTTTACCGGGCACAAGTGCAGTTGTAATAACAATATCAGCTTCGGTAACGTGCTTAAAGATAGTTTCTTTTTGTTTCTGTAAAAACTCTGCTGAAGCTTCTTTTGCATAACCGCCTGCATCCTGCATATCTTCAGCACCTTCTACTTCTATAAATTTTCCGCCAAGACTTTGCACTTCTTCTTTTACAGCAGTTCGTATATCCGATACTTCAACTACAGCGCCTAGTCTTTTAGCTGTTCCAAGAGCCTGAAGTCCTGCAACTCCTGCACCCATAATTACAACTTTAGCAGGAGAAATTGTTCCGGCTGCTGTCATCATAAGCGGAAAGATTTTTCCAAGCTCATTAGCAGCCATAATAACACTTTTGTAACCGGAAATATTTGCCTGTGAACTTAACACATCCATTTTTTGAGCTAATGTTGTTCTCGGCATCATATCCATAGAAATCAAATCTATTCCCTTTTCAGCACATTTTTTTGCCACATCAGCATAATGAAGAATATAAACGAAGGAAATTAAAATTGTTCCTTTTTTCATTAAATCTAATTCGTGTTTACCTGCGGCAGGATGATCAATCGGACGCTGAACTTTTAAAACAATATCAGCATTGGAATATAAATCAGTAAGATTATCAATAATTTTTGCACCTGCTTTTTCATATTGCTCATTTGCAAATCCAGCATTAAGTCCGGCATCTTTTTCAATCTGAACCTGATATCCTGCTTTAATTAATTTTGGAACAACATCCGGAACGCAGGCTATCCTGTTTTCACCGTGCATTATTTCTTTGGGAACTGAAATTATCACAGAACATCTCCTCTGATAATAGAATAAAAAAAATATTTACTGCAAAACTAAAGATGAATACAGGTTTATCCAATAATTTTTTAAGAAAACTACTCCTGATGTTGCAGATTAAGATTCCTGAAAATCTGATTTATTCTCATATTACTCAGCGATAATCTTTCATAATTTACTCCGGAATCAGATAGCTTGACATTACAAGTATTTTAAGTTACATTTTGCTCAGGTTTTAATATAGTCTTCGCCATTTTTTAATAGAGGTATCAATATGAAAAAGTTAAATTATATTTTGATTCTTCTAGTCTTTTCCTTGTTTTTTTCCCCGGTAATAAATTATGCTCAAATTAAAATTTCAATCCTGAAAAATCCAATATATGCTGATAGCAAAGTAACAGATAAGAACAATATTGAGATGTATTTTAATAATTTAGGAAAAGCTTATTCACCACAAACACAAAGCGGTAGTCATTGGTTAATAAGACAGGATAATAATGAAATAGTTTTTGATCAGTCCCCCTGGATAGTTGGTAAAAAGAATGGGGAAATTGTTGTTTCCGGCGGAATGTGGCTTACTAATTATTCACCGGGTCCAATTATTAACGGACAGGCTGCGATGTTAATTCATCCTGAAGATTCACTAAGATACAGAATTTATAAAATCAATAAGGGTGATGATAATTCAAATCCCGATTATGCAGAATGGCCTGCGGATTTCGGTGCGCCGGTTAACAATCAGGGACAGCCTTTAATTTCTGGTGATCAGGTTCTATGGGCTTGCTTTAATTATTTGGATTCTAATATAACTTATCCCTTTTCTCCTTATATCAAAACTGATCCGCTTGAAGTTGAAATCCATCAAACAGTTTACTTGAGAGAAGGAAATCAATCAGATCTGCAGGATATATTTTCTAATGTAATTTTTCTTGAGTATGAAATTATTTACAAAGGAAGCGAACCGATTGAATCCGCATATTTTGGACTCTGGTCAGATATAGATTTTGAACCAATGTGGAATAATAAACCTGCAGTAGATATTGATTTACAAACCAGTTATTGCTGGTCAAGTGAAGACACAATATATACTGGAGATGCACCTTTTGCAGTAGGCTATAGTTTGCTTTATGGACCTGTTGTAGAAGATCAGGGCAGTACTGCAATCTTTAAGGGCAAAAGTTTGCAGGGTTACAAAAATCTGCCTTTAACTTCATTTCACGGAATAGGTACCGACTATCCGCCCGATACTAGTTTTGGATATATTCATTCACTTGATGATGCCTGGAACTATGCAAGGGGTTTAAATAAAAATGGTAATCCTTATATTGATCCTACAACAAGTCAACAGACTGCATTTCCGCTCTCAGGTGATCCTGTAACTAATACAGGATGGCTTTATCCCTATCCGGGGACCAGCGGTGAAGCAGGTGTTATGTTCTTCTCCGGTCCGTTTACTTTAGCACAAAATGATACTCAATGGACTATGATTGCGTTAGTTCCGGGATTAGGTAATACAAATCTTCATAGTATTTCTAATATGAGAGAAAAAGTTCAGATACTCAGGTCATTATCTTATGATAGTCTTGCCTTTGGAAATACTCCTTATGCAATCACAGATATTGATGAACATAATTTAGCTGAAATTCCTCAGTCATATCAATTGTATCAGAATTATCCTAATCCGTTTAATCCAAATACAAAGATCAGTTGGCAGTCGCCAGTCGGCAGTTGGCAAACGTTAAAAGTTTACGATGTGCTGGGAAATGAAGTTGCAACATTAGTTAATGAATACAAACCAGCCGGGAATTATGAAGTTGAATTCAACGGTCATTCTGATAAAGGTCAGAATCTCTCAAGCGGAGTATATTTCTACACTTTACGAGCTGGTAATTTTATACAAACAAAGAAAATGATAGTAATAAAATAAATTTATAAAAATTTTTATATGAATGCGGAGGGTTATTAAAATGATAAATTTCAAAGATACTTTATTGGTATTCTTTATATTATCATTGAACTCATTTGCACAGACCTGGTGGACCGGAGGAATAACAGAAAACAGCCTGGGACATATTTTTGTTGGAGCAATAAACACCTTTGATTGCACGAACAAAGTTTTGATAAGCACAGATGCAGGAGAAAATTGGGTTTTTTTGGATTACGGATCTGGAGAATGCTTTTATCCTGATTTTCTGGCTGTAGACAGTAAAGATTACGTTTATGTTGCCGGAATTGTATCTGCTTTTCATAGATCTACAAACGGTGGCGTGTCCTGGGAATTTCTTGGATATTGGGATAACAGATCTTTTCACATAACAGATAATGATTATATTTATATGGGTTTAGATGATCAGCCTCCATACTATATTGCGAGATCTACAGACTCAGGTATTACCTGGCAAGACAAGACAGGCAGCATAACAACGGTGATCTATGCATTGACCTCCAAAGGTGCTAAGATTTATGCAGGAGGAAGAGATGGTCATTTTTATATTTCTTCTGATTACGGTGACACCTGGAATGCTACTTCAATGTTTACTCAATATTATATCAACCAAGTATTTGTGAACGATTCAGGACACATTTTTGCTGGTACTTTGGGAGACGGAGTTTATATTTCTAAAGATAATGGTGTAACCTGGCAGAAAACTTTTAATTCTGATGGCTACATAACTTCAATTGTGGAAAGCGATAACGGATACCTCTTTACTGTAATTTATAATTACGGTGTATTCAGGTCATCAGATAACGGAGCTACCTGGATTAATAAAGTGAATGGTTTACCAAGAAAGCCAGGATTTCAGAAGTTATTTATAGCAAGTGATAATTCGATTTATCTAACTACCGACAAAGGATATGGTATATACAAATCAACGGATTATGGTGATAATTGGTTTCACGTAGGAATAATTTCAGATGTAACAGATAATAATTTTGAATTATCTACAGAATATTCACTATATCAGAATTATCCGAATCCTTTTAATCCAAGTACAAAAATAAAATACAGCATACCATCTGCCACTCTTCGACCCCGCATAACGGGACAGGCAGCTCAGAGTGACAATTGGGTTACTTTAAAAGTTTACGATGTGCTGGGAAATGAAGTTGCAACATTAGTTAATGAATACAAACCAGCTGGGAATTATGAAGTTGAATTTAACGGTCATTCTGACAAAGGTCAGGATCTTTCAAGCGGAGTATATTTCTACACTTTACGAGCAGGTAATTTTGTTCAAACGAAAAAGATGATATTACTGAGATAAATATTTATTAAAAAGATTTTTTCAACCGGATAAATAAAGGAGAAATAAAAAAATGATTTTCAAAAAAGAAATTATTCTCTGCTTCTTATTAATTCTCCTGATAAGCAATTCACTTATATTCAGTCAGAATATTGGTTCAATGGCATACATTCAGGTAAACGAAATTCAACTGCCATTTAATAATAAAGGTTTGATTGCAGATGTAAATATTAATCCAATTGGGCCAGGTGGTCAATTTGCCGGAGAAATGTTTTTGTTTTCTTCCGGATTTTGGTTAAGCGGGTACTCTAACGATTCTCTTTGGGCAAACGGAGTTTCATCTTCCTCGTTGATTGAAGATTATCAGCCCGGAACCGTTGGAATGGATCCAAACGATCCAAAAGCCTCAATCTACAAATTGACTTCTTCAGATACTCCTTTCGGTCAGAGCTGGCAGGATTGGATTGATGCTGTTGCCTTGGGTGCAGATTTTTATGATGGTAATGGAGATGGAGTTTACAATCCGGTTGATCTTAACGGTAATAATCAATGGGATCCGAATGAAGATAAACCTGATTTGCTTTTGGATGAAACATACTGGTGCGTCTATAATGATGGTGTTCCGTCAAATTCGAGAAGATGGGTAGGAAATCCTCTTGGCATTGAAATCCGCCAGACAATATTTGCAGAAGCTTCTACAGGTGCAACTGCTAATACAGTATTTGTCCGTTACAGAATTAAAAACACTGGATTAATTTCCGATACTTTAAAGGATGTTTATTTCAGTATGTGGGCTGATGCAGATGTTGGTGATCCATCTGATGATATTACCGGATGTGATACAATCAGGCAAGGAATTTATTTTTATAATAATACTCCCGATCAGGTTTATGGAAACCAGGTGCCGTCATTTATGATGGATATGCTTGCAAGTCCTCCGGTATATATTCCTGGTGTTACTTTTATTGATATTAACGGAAATAATATTTATGAAAATGGAATTGATACTCCTCTGGATACTGCTGTAAACTTTCTTGGACCATTAGGTATCCGGGTTTATCCGGGAGCAAAAAATAATGGACTGAGCTCAGCGATCACTTCATTTAAAAATACACCGGGCTATAGTGATCCTGATAATGAAATTCAGGTTCGTAATTATATGGTCGGTCTTACTGAATCTGGTTTATTGCTTAATCCTTGCACCTTTACTTATGGTGAGGTCAGAGGCGGAGTTGATTGCAGCTTAGTTAATCCGTTATTCTGGTTCTCTGGTGATCCCGTAACTGATGTGGGTTGGATTTGTAATAAAAAGGGAGACTTGCGCGCTGCCGGAACAACCGGACCATTCACTTTAATCAAAGATCAGGAAATAGAAATATTAATAGGTTACGAGATAGCAAACAGTTCAACTCCGCTTGAAGGCATAACGGCAGTGCGTGCTGTTTCAGATGAAGTTCAAAGTTTTTATGAAAACAATTTTGGTTACACGGTTGTTTCAGTCGAAAATGAACCGCAGGTAGCTTCTAGTTTTATGTTAGAACAAAACTATCCTAACCCGTTTAACCCAACTACAAAAATAAAATACAGCATTCCTCAAACGGATAGTCCCCTCCTGGGAGGGGCGAGGGGTGGGTTTGTTACTTTAAAAGTTTACGATATACTAGGAAATGAAATTACAACGCTTGTTAACGAAGAAAAACAGCCCGGCGTTTATGAAGTTGAATTCAATTCCTCAATTGGCAGTCGTCAATTGGCAAATGGAGTTTATTTTTATAGGCTGCAAGCAGGTGATTATATTCAAACGAAGAAGATGATTTATTTAAAATAATTTTGGAGAATAATGTCCGTACAAATAATAGACATAGTAAAATCTGGAAGCAGTAAAATTTTATAAATAAGAGAATCATAACTTAAATGTTTACATTCTTACTTATTATAATTAAAATACAGTTGAGACTTTGAAAAAAGAAACAGAAAACCCACAGAACAGTTTTAAAATAAAAATAATAATAAACTTATATTTTGCTTGGGAGGATTTATGAAAAATATTTTTCTAGGTTTTATTTTTTGCTTGGGTATTCTTCTGATAATGCATTCTGTAACTGTTGCCCAGTGGACACAGACCAATAATGGAATTTCCGGTGGTTCTACTATGGCTTTTGCTATTTCAGGTACGGATATTTTTGTAGGAAATTTAGGTGGTGGTGTTTTCCTTTCAACAGACAATGGCACAAGCTGGACTGAAGTCAATAATGGCTTAACGGACACAGGTATCTTGTCCTTGGTTGTCTCAGGCACAAATATCTTTGCTGGCACTTATAGTGGCGTTTTTCTTTCAACAAACAACGGCACAAGCTGGACACAAGTCAATAACGGTTTAACAGGCACTAATGTCCAGGCTCTTGCTGTTTCAGAGTCAAATATCTTTGCTGGTACCTTTGATGGCGGTGTTTTCCTTTCAACAAACAACGGCACAAGCTGGACACAAGTCAATAACGGTTTAACGAACTTAGCTGTTAATACTCTTATTGTCTCAGGCACAAATATTTTTGCTGGTACTTGGGGTGGTGTTTGCATAACAACAGACAATGGCACAAACTGGACACAAATCAATAACGGCTTAGGTTACCGAAGTGTCTATACTTTTGCTATATCTGGTTCGAGTATTTTTGCTGGTGCTAATGGTGTTTACACAACAACAGACAATGGCACAAACTGGACACAAATCAATAACGGCTTGACGGGCACCAGTGTTATGGCTCTTACTGTCTCGAGCACAAATATTTTTGCTGGTTCTTGGGGTGATGGTGTTTTTCTTTCAACAGATAACGGTACAAGCTGGACGGAGGTCAATAACGGATTGACTGATACTTATATCGGTTCTTTTGGTGTTTTGAGCACTAATATTTTTGTAGGGACTAGAAATAGTGGTGTTTGGAGACGACCATTATCAGAAATGATTACCTCTGCGGAACCAATAAGCGGTATGCCGTCTGATTTTAGTCTTGAACAAAATTATCCTAATCCGTTTAATCCAGGTACAAAAATAAAATACAGCATTCCAACCCCTCCTTCATCCTCCCCTTTATTAAAGGGGAGGAACGAGGTGGGGTTCGTTTCTCTAAAAGTTTACGATGTCCTTGGAAATGAAATAGCAACTTTAGTTAATGAATACAAACCTGCCGGAACTTATGAAGTTGAATTCAATTCCTCAATCGGCAGTCGTCAGTTGGCAAATGGAGTTTATTTTTATAGGCTGCAAGCAGGTGATTATATTCAAACGAAGAAGATGGTACTAATTAAATGAAAGCAATATTAAATATAATATGTTTGTTACTTTTATTACTTTTTTCTCAGATAGAGGGACAAACAACTTATCGTTTTTTTGTTAACAAAATAAATTTGCCTGTTAACAATAAGGGAAACATTGCAAATGTTAATATTCCCGATCCCGATCCAATTATTAATGGTGCCGGAGCTAAATATGATGAAAATGTATTCCTCTTTAACTCCGGTTTTTTTCTATCCGGTAATGCTAACGGAAATTTCTTTTCAACTTGTATAGCAGAAATTTATAATGATTATCTCCCCGGTATTGTTGGAAGTTTACCGGAAGATCCGATTAATTCAATTTATGTTGTAAGTGCTGATGATGAGCCATTCTCTCAATCCTGGCAAAACTGGAAAAACGCAGTGTTACTTGGAGCAGATTTTTACGATGGAAATAATAATGGGATTTATGATCCGATTGATTTGAATAATAATAGCATCTGGGATCTGAATGAAGATATGCCTCCGATTTTGGGTGAACAGATTGCCTGGTGTGTTTATAATGATGGTGTACCTACTGAGCAAAAACAATATAATGCTGCGCCATTTGGAATAGAAATTCAACAAACATTGTTTGCATCTAAACTGCAGGGCTTTGAGAATATTATATTTATCAAATATAAAATAACAAACACCGGACTTGTTACTGATGTAATAGATTCGGTTTACTTTAGTCCCTGGGATGATATGGATATTGGAGATCCACCAGATGATTTAAGTGGTTGCGATACAATATTAAATTCCGTGTTTACATATAATTCGGGGAATGACGATCAATATGGAATCAATCCTCCGGCTGTTTTTACTTCAATTCTCCAGGGACCAGTAAGCTTTACAAATTCACCGGGTGATAAAGCTTATATAAGGAATGGTTTTATGTTGGGACAAAAAGAACTCATAGGATATAAAAATCTTGGTCTTTATTCTTTTGCAGGATACGCAAAAAATTCACCGGGACAAAGTTTTCCTGCCACGCTTGATTATGTAAAAAATTATATAAGCGGTAAAGATGGATTTGGTAATTACTTAAATCCGTGTGATAGTCTTTGGGGAAATGTTTTTGGCAATATTGATTGTAATTCTGTTAATCCGGTTTATTGGTTTTCCGGCGATCCGGTTACTGAAATTGGCTGGATAGATATTAGAAGTTTAGATGATAGAAAATTTTCCAGTACCGGACCTTTTAAACTTGAAAAGGATAAACCGATAGAAATCATTCTTGCTTTAATTGTTGGCAGAGGATCGGATGCGCTAAATTCAATCACAAAAGCAAGGGATAATGTTCTGATTGCAATAAATGAATATGAAAACAACTTTTATAATCTAACCTATAAAATAAATTCAACAATTGATCCGCTTTCAGGTTATAATCTTTTTCAGAACTATCCTAATCCATTTAACTCAGCTACAAAAATAAAATACAGTATTCCTCCAACGGATAATTCTCTCTTGGGAAGGGCAAGCGGTGGGTTTGTTACATTAAAAATTTACGATGTCCTTGGAAATGAAATAGCAACTCTAGTTAACGAAGAAAAACTGCCCGGTGTCTATGAAGTTGAGTTCAACGGTCATTCTGACAAAGGTCAGAATCTTTCAAGTGGAGTATATTTTTATCAATTAAAAACAGGCAATTATATAACCACTAAAAAAATGATCAATCTAAAATAGTTTCAAATGACTATGCTTTAGTTAACAAAATTAATGCTGGATTAGTGCTGCAAGCTTTAAATATGCAGCGAAGTTTCATTGTTGCAGTGTTTAGCCATTTCTCTTTTTCTACCTCATCCATGAAATAAATTCAGGACAAGCTTTAAATCCTTCTCCTTGTAAAGGAAAAGGACTTTAATTTCCCTCTCCTTAGTAAGGAGAGGGATAAAGGGTGAGGTTAGTTGTGCTTAGCCGTTTTTTCTTTTTTTTCATTGTAATACTTTATCATAGTCAGAACCCCTCCTGTGTCCTCCCCTTTGTTAAAGGGGAGGAATTTAAAAGCCCTTCCCTTTACTAAAGGGAAGGGTTGGGATGGGTTTGTTTTCTCATTTTTTATTAACGGTTGTTAATGCTTTTATCGCATTTTCGATTTTCAGAAATGCCATATTTGGATTTGAGAGATATTCATCATTTGTTATTCTTACAAATGTAATTCCGAATGTTTCAAGATATTTTTGTCGTGCAATATCATAATCTTTTTGTTCGGGTAATTCGTGGATATTGCCATCAAGCTCAATTGCTAATTTTAATTCAGGACAGTAAAAATCAATTACAAACTGATCGATGGAGTATTGGCGCAAGAATCTGTAGCCGAGTTGTTTTTTACGCAAATGCTTCCAGACAAGCTTTTCACAAAAGGTCATATTGCTACGAAGCTCTCTGCGTTTTTCTTGTTCTTCTTTTTTATTATAGTGCTTTGTCATCTCAGAACCCCTCCTGTGTCCTCCCCTTTGTTAAAGGGGAGGAATTTAAAAGTCCTTCCCTTTACTAAAGGGAAGGGTTGGGATGGGTTTATTTCCTTCCACAATTTTTATCTTTTTCAGAAATTATAAAGTTCTACAATCATTTTTTATAGCAAAGTTATTAATGACTTAGTAATTGTATCTTCTCAGTAAAGGTTTGCTGCTTGCGCAGAAGTCTTCTTTTTTCTATTTCTGTTTTTTTGTTATAGTGTTTAGTCATTTCTCTTTTTCTACCTCATCCCTGAAATAAATTCAGGGCAAGCTCTAAATCCTTCTCCTTGCAAAGGAGAAGGACTTTAATTTCCCTCTCCTTACCAAGGAGAGGGACAAAGGGTGAGGTTATTTTCCTTCCACGATTTTTATTTCTTCCTCCGTCAATCCATACAAATTATACACAAGCTCATCTATCTGTTTATCGAGGATTTCGCATTTGCGGTTTAGATAGTTTTTGTCGCCTTCGGTGGTGGCTTGCTGTAATTGCTTTTTTGCTGCGAGGATTTGATCAACGACTTCTATTATTGAAACAACTGCTCCCTCGTTATTTAATTCAACTTTAGGAATTGGAAATTTTTTACAATTTTGAATTAAAATTTTTTGAAAAAGATTTTTTGACAGATCTAAGTATTTATAAGCGTGATAGAAATTAATAAGTGATGAGTTCATAATAGCTAAAATAATTTTAGTATTGAAATTTGAATTATGTTTTACTAGAATATTAAAAATAGTCTGAGTATTGTATAACTCTTCTTGAGTATAGCCAGCATATATTCTTAAAGGATTTCCACTTACAATCTGTCTCACTAAAATTCTTGGTAAAGTAAAAAACCTTATTTCTCTTGGTGCGCCTAACCAATCACCATAACTTAAATATTCTTTTCCTCCCCATTCGACAAAATATCTTTCAACATCGCCGCCGGCTAATAGTTCTTTAAAACTCTTATTCTTCTTAACAGTTGAATGAAATTCTCTGTCTTCGATTAGTTTTTTAGAATGACCTCTATACTTATCGTAGGGCGTAATACCTAGTGAAAAATCACAAATTTCTTCAAGAGGAATTTTATCTTTTTCAATCTTCGCTATTAAGTTAATTATATCTTCATTTGAAAATATATCAAATGTTAATAGTTCGTGAGATTTCCACTTATTCTGATTCAGTTTTTTAATTTCCTTAACAGATTTATTTTCAATTATATCAATAGAACCTTTTCTGTCATAAATTAAGCATTCAATAAATTTAGTTTCACTTTGTGAAATTATTAGAACGACACTCTCTGCTTTTACATTCTTAAAAACATTATCTGGCAACCTAATTATATTCTTAACATATAACTCATCTAAGATTATCCTTCTTAATTCTTTATAAGAACTTTGGTAAAGAATTGAATTGGGAACTATATATCCTAAACAACCAACTTTAGATAAAAGTTTTAAAGCTTTCTCAAAAAAGGTTGCGTAAATATTCATTCTATTAGAAGTAGAATTAAAATTTTCAAAATAATATTTTACTTCAACAGGATTTATTCCCTTGATATCGATCCACGGCGGATTTCCAACAATCGCATCAAAGCCTCCTCCTGAGCCTGTCGAAGGATTCATTACTTCAGGGAAGACGGTTTCAAAGTCCATTGGTTTGAGTTTCAACTCATCGAACCCCACCCAACCCTCCCCTTTGCCAAAGGGGAGGGCGAAGGAGGGGTTCAGAATATCAGTGCCGATGAGAGAGTTACCGCAAACAATATTTTTATTCAGATCCGGCAGAAGCTGTTCTTTAAACATTACCCAGCTATCATTTGCAGTTGCAGTAGTTTCATCTTCAAGCAGCTTTAAGTAAAGAGAAAGCTGAGTTACTTCAACTGCCTGCTGGTCAATATCAACTCCGTAAATGTTGTTTAAAAGTATTTTTGTTTTCTGCTTAAGCGAAAGATGATAACTTCCTTCAATCAGAATACATCCATCCTTTTTTGCCTGTTCAGGGTTATTAACATACCATCGTTTATGATAGTCAAGCAGCCGTTCAAAAACAGTAATAAGAAAAGAGCCGCTTCCGCATGCAATATCTGCAAAACGCATCTTCGCAATTTCTTTCGGAGTCTTTCCTTCAATCAGGTTCCCGATTGTGTTATCAACTATATAATTGACAATATACTGCGGCGTGTAATAAACTCCGCCAGCTTTTCTTACTTCAGGTTTTTCTTCAATGGTTACTCTTTTATCGGTCGCATTAACAACCTTTCCGAGAAATCTTTCATAAATGGAGCCGAGAATGTGAATCGGAATTGCATCAAAATTATACGGAGTGTTTTCGTGAGAGAGTTCTTCGCAAATAGCAGAAAAAGTTTTGTCATCCGGCTCAATAATGTTTCGTGTATCAATCAGACTTTTCTTAAATACAACTCCATTGTATTTTGCATCGAGAGTTCTTGAAGCGCGAATAAACTTTTCCCAAGCAGAGCCCGCCCCACCTCTCCCTTTGTTAAAGGGAGGGAGCGAGGGAGGGTTCGAAAACTGGCTTACATAGTGTTCCGGCTCAATCAGTTTATCTTCAAGAAATTTTATAAAGACCAAACGGTCAATTGTTCTTTGAGTTGCTTCGGTAAGCTCTTCGCTTGAAAGATGAGTGTTATTTTTCTTAAATGATTTTGCAAGATTGTTTCTTATTTCATCAAGCTCTTCGAGAAAAGATTCATCAATTGTCTGAGCAACAGCTTTTAATCCTTTAGCTTTTTTACCGCGCGGTTTGGGCAGACTTTCTGCATATTTTTCAATTGAGTTATCAACTACAGCTTCGCGTGAAAAGAGATAATAAATCTTTGCAAACTTTTCTTTATCAGTATAGTCTGTATATAGAAATTTTTCAAGCTTATAATTCAGTGCATCATTTATGTTTGGTCTGAACCTGCAATCAATAATATGAAATTCCTCAAAATCAGTAAGCACAGCAACAGGAGTTGAAGCATTCCAGCCGTAACGGGCAGTCTGGAAATAATAATCTTTATTCTCAAGAGCGTGTGCAGGTTTCTTTGCTTCGACAAAAAATTTAACCGTTCGGAAATTAGGAGCAATTGAAAAAGAATAATCGGCACGTTTTTGTGCTTTTGCAATCAGCACAGGTTTCTCGACTCTTACTTCCTGTTCGTAAGGATTTTTCTGAATATCGTGTCTAACATCCCAACCAAGAGCAATAAAAAATTTATTGATAAAATCATTCCTGACATCTGCTTCTGAATAGGTCGGATTAAGATAGTGCTGTTCGTTTGTCTTAAAATCGTTTACGAGTTCAGCAATAGTTTGGTATGCGGAATCAAATGAAGAGCTCAACTATAAACCCTTTCTGTAATTAAATGACAGTTAAAAATAACAAAAGAGTTAGTAAGAAGTTAGAATAAATAATTTTTTTAAGAAAGGGTTTCAATTTCCCTCTCCTTACTAAGGAGAGGGATAAAGGGTGAGGTTATTTTCTTTCCACAGTTTAAAATAAAAAATCCGGCGAAAGCTTATCTGAGACTCTAATTCCCAAAAAAGCTTTCAAACCGGATTAAATATTTATCTATTATCTATAACTAATAAATCTGATTCATAGTTATTATTTCATCAGTACCATTTTCTTAACTGATCTGAAATCTCTTCCATCGGTACCTGTTGCAGTAACAACATAATAGAATATTCCGCTTGCCTGATTAGAAGCATCAAATGATACTTCGTGGAATCCGGCAGATAATTGATTGTTCAATAATTCAGATATTCTTTCTCCGAGTGAATTGAATATTTCGATTTTAACTTTTGAATCAACCGGCAACTGGAATTTAATTGATGTAACAGGGTTAAACGGATTCGGATAATTCTGCATTACTGAAAAATCTCTTGGCAATCCTGCATCAATCATAACAACATTATAATATTTTGATGTTCCGTCAAAATCAACTTGTTTCAGACGATAATAGTAATTACCGATTTCTATATCAGTATCAATAAAATTATAATTTGATTTCTGTGTTGTAGTTCCATTGCCCTTAACAAATCCAATCGAAGCAAAATTTTCTGAATCTCTGCTTCTTTCCACTTCAAAACCGGAGTTGTTTGTTTCGGTAGCAGTTTCCCAACTGAGCAATACTCCTGCATCCAGTCTTTCAGCAGTAAACATTGTTAACTCAACCGGTATAGGCTGCGAGATAGTAAAATTAACATTTGATATATCAAAGAAAATATTTCCTGCTGCTTCAACTTTAATTCTTGCAGTAGTAACCTGATTATCAGGAATAACCACATCTTCGCTGCCGTCATTTGGTGTATTGGCTGCCAAAACTATTGGCCAGGTATTTCCTCCATCGGTTGAAAGTAAAATATTTACATTTGCACAATTAACCGGTGCAACGTTTGTATTTGCAACATTCCATGTAACTGTTTGTGTTGAAAGAGCTGACCAGTTAACATTAGTATTAGGTACAGTAACTACGAACGGACCTGAATTTCCATCAACACTGAATTGGAACTGAGCACGATCTACACCGCCGCCGCCCATTTTACTATCCCGTACTGTTAATCTGAAAGTCATAGCTCTTGCATAAGTCGGAAGAAGTTCGCCGATAACAGTTGTATTGTTTAACAGATTTTGTAATCGTGGAAAAATTCTCGTAGGCGAATTAGTCGGATTCCAGCTTCTGAAAATCGGAGCATTACCAACCGGTGAACCAGGCGCACCTGCCGGACCAAGATCAAATTCTTCCCAGCAATAAGTTAAAGCATCTCCGTTAGGATCAACTGCTGAACCTGTAATAGCAAATGGTGTACTTTTGGGAATATAAAATCCGCCGACAGGTACAGTTACTATAGGAGCAAGGTTGCCAGTATTTGTTGTTACTGCACATCCATTTCCGTTTCCAAAATTTGTATAGTTAACAATTTCATCAAAACTTATTGTATGGAAATAAGGATCGCTGTGCGGTTGAAGATCCTGCGGATAACAAATTCCTGCATATCCCATAATAGTAGAAGCACTTCCGGGTTCATAAGCTGTAGAAGCATTTCTATTAGTGCCGCTACAAGAACCGGTTGTTCCGTTAAATGTGTGGTTTGCGCCAAACTGATGTCCCATTTCGTGAGCAACATAATCAATATCATAAGGATCGCCAACCGGAGCCGGTGAACCTGTTACTCCACCTGCTTTACTGCTGGTACAAACACAACCCAAATATGCTACACCGCCGCCGCCGGTACTAAAAACGTGTCCGATATCAAAATTAGCATTTCCGATAACTGTAGATAAGTTACTGATGTTTTGTCCTAACATCGTACTTCCATTGTTATTTGTATAAGGATCTGTACCAGCATTGGTATAAATTATCAGATCATTATTAGCAATGAGTACCATCCTAACAGCAACTTCTTTTTCATAAATACCATCAACACGGTTAATAGTTGTTACTACTGCTGCTAATCCGAGTGCAACTGTTCCGCCATGATATGCAGTATATTCACCTGTTGCTGCATTTGCCAAACGGTAAGTTCTTAACTGAGGACCAGTTGGAGTAAGAACATTGTTTCCTTTTAAATATTCAAGTTCATTTAATTTATTTTCTTCATATAATAATTCACATTCAAAATCTGCATTAAACTTTACATAATCCCTTTTATAATAAGATATGTAATTATGAATATCACCGATTGTGTAGGGATCAATAAAAACTGCTCCGTTTGGTGAAAGAACCATTGCATGAAATCCGAGCGGAGTCAGATCGAATCTCATTGTTGCATATTTGTCATCAATCCCATAAGCTGAATATGTCTTTATTTCAGGATATTTAGCTGCAAGTTCGGGTTCCATTATGGGTGATTCGAAAATAACAAATTTCTGCATTGTGCCATCAGGGAACGGAAGTTCCATAACAACATTTCTGCTGGCAGCATCAATTGTAAACTCCATTGGAGCTGTTTGCAGAAGATTTTTCATTGCTTCCACATTTAATTGTACAGTGCGGTATTCTCTGGGAACTATATCTCTTTCCCTTAACAATTCAATTTGTGATTCGTTAATATCTTTCCAGTAATTCTCGGAATTAAATTGAGCAGAAGAAAACGATGAGAAGAAACTGAAAGAAAGCAAAAGGAGTATTAGGAATTTATACATACTTACCTCTTAGATGTTTTTGGTTAATGGATTATATACTCAAACATTTTTATTAAAAAAAGTTACAATTATTATTTTAGATTATCAATAACCGTATGTAGAAATCAGCAAACCATCTTTTCCATAGCTCTTGCTGGTCTGTAATCTTCCATTATTGAAAAAGTCTTCTTTCATCATCGTGCCGTCATCATAATATGTTTTAACCCAGCCGGAGAGCATACCATTGACGTAATTTTCAATTTTTTCGAGTGCACCGTTTCTGTAATATGTATTTCGTTTGCCTGTTCTTTTTCCGTTTATAATTGTTTGTTCAGATTCAAGTAAACCATTATTAAAATAAGTTTTATAATTTCCCTCAAGCCTGTTAAGATGATAATTACCAATACTTTCAAGGTTTCCGTTTGGGTGATAAGTCAGGCAAATACCGTTTTTAAGATTATTTTCATAAATTGTTTCTGCTTTAAGCACTCCGTTTTCATAATATGATTTTTCATTGCCCCGTTTAACACCATCTACATAATCCGAAGTAACTTTAAGCACTCCGTTTTCATAATATTCAAATGATCTTCCGACAATATTATCCTTCTTGTAATTCCATTCTTCTTTAAGAAAACCGCTTTCATAAAATACTTTCAAAGGTCCGTCTTTTAGTCCATCAATAATATATTTTTCTTCTTCAAGTCTGCCGGAAGGATAATAAGTTTTAACAAGTTCTTCTTTGGATTCGACTTTACCTGTATAATCATATCTGATACGATTTATCAATTCATCATTTACGTAAGTATCTCTGACCCGGATATTTTTCATTTTATCATAAATAAGCACATCGCCTTGTAATTTATCATCAATAAAAAATGCTTCGAGTGATACTGATTTATCATCGTGATATATTTTTGTAGTGCCATGTTGTTTACCATCAACAAATCTTCTTTCGATTTCTACATTTCCGTTTTTATAAAAAGTCTTTGAGATGCCTTGAAGAACTCCATCAACATAAACCCACTCGCCTTGTTTTTCGCCGGTATTGTAGTATGTGTAAGTTATCCCCTGAAGAACGCCGTTACTGTATTGCTGTTCAGCCCAGAGTTCTCCTGTTTCGTAATACCATCTGGAAGTTCCTTCTTTTTTGCCGTAAATATAATCCCACTCAATACTGACTTTGCCATCAGGAAAATACCAGATTGAAATTCCTTCCTCTTTTCCGTTAACATAATTCCAGTCTTTCCAGAGTTTTCCATCAGGATAATATTCTTTGTAATGTCCATCCAGAACATCATAAAGATATTCACCTTCAGTTTTAATAATTCCATTTGGATAGTAGGTTTTAATTACTTTACGATAGGGATTATCCTGTGCAAAAGAAAAAAACTGAAATGACAGCAGACATATCAGCGATAAAAATATTTTATTTAAATAATTGTTATATGTTTTCATCAAGTACAAAGAAATCTTACTTTTTAAGATAATTGATTAATAGGTAATTCAAATGGTAAAAAGTCAGCATTAATTTTAGTGAATATATCTTCCGATTATTTCAGCAATCAATTTAATCTGTCTCATCATCTCAGCAAATTGATCAGGCAGTAATGCCTGAGGTCCATCGGACAAAGCTTTTTCGGGATCATAATGGACTTCTACCATAATTCCATCTGCACCAGCAGCAACTGCTGCTCTTGCCATTGGCAGAACTTTATCCCGCAGCCCGGTTGCATGCGACGGATCTGCAAAAACAGGAAGATGACTTTTCTTATGAACAACTGGAATTGAAGAAATATCAAAGGTGTTTCGTGTATAAGTTTCAAAAGTTCTGATTCCTCTTTCGCAAAGAAATACTTCAGAATTTCCATTTGCCAGAATATATTCAGCAGACATCAGCCAGTCTTCAACAGTAGCTGAAAATCCGCGCTTAAGCATTATTGGTTTTTTAACTGAACCAAGTTCTTTAAGCAATGAATAGTTCTGCATATTTCTTGCGCCGATCTGAAAAATATCTGTGTATTTATAAACAAGATCGATCATTGAATTTTCAAGAACCTCGGTAATTACAAGCATACCGAAATGATCAGCAGCTTTTCTTAAATACTTCAATCCTTCTTCGCCTAATCCCTGAAATGCATAAGGTGAACTTCTGGGTTTAAATGCACCGCCTCGTAAAATTTTTACTCCGCTTTTATTAACTATCTGAGCGATATTAAATATCTGCTCTTCACTTTCAACAGAACAGGGACCAGCAATAACATTAATTTCTTTACCGCCGATTTCAACATCTTTTATTTTAATAACAGTATTTTCTTTTTTATAACTTCTGCTTGCAAGTTTAAATGGCTCAGTAATTCTGAAAACATCTTTAACACCTTCCAAAATTTTTATTTTTCTTGTATCAAAATTCGGCTGCACACCGATTGCACCAAGTATAACTCTTTCTTCACCTACGGATTTATTAACAATAAATCCATAATCTTCAAGGTGTTTAATAACATTTTCAAGATTATGATCCGAAATTCCTTGTTCTAAAATTACAATCACTTCTTCTCCGTATTTAGTTCTGAATGAAAGTTTTTCTCACCGGCTCTGATTTCAAAATCCAGATAATCATTTTTAGTCGGGATTGGACAGGTGTACATATCACTATAAGCACAATAAGGATTATAAGCCCGGTTAAAATCTATTTCATAAATGAACTCGGGATCAGGATTCGGGGTAAAATCCAGATATCTTCCGACATGATAAGTTTCATTTCCGGTTGTCTTATCAGTAAATAAAATTGAATAATATGTCTTTCCGCCCGATACAAAACTTTTATATAAGTTTAACTTATAATCATTTCCTTTATAATTAAGAATAAAAAAACCTTCCACAGAAGATTTTCTTTCTTCGCCGCGTGTTCCAAAAATTATTATCGTATCCGGCTTTTCATTCTTGTATAATTTTGATTTAAAAATAAACTCTGATGTAGGTTCAAAATATTTTAATGGCTGCTGTTTAGCAGTTGTATCTAAATTAAAAGGTGATTTTGCTTCATAAGTAAATTCCCAATCCTTATTTTCTCTTTCCTGTTCCAACTTGCTTACATAAAGTTCATCTAGTTTAAAAACATCTGCTTGCTTACCGCAGGAAAATAAAATAAAAACTATCATTACTGCCGGGAAAAACTTTTTAATCATTTTCTTTCATCTTCTTTTTTAATTCACTTAATTTATTTAAAGCTTCCAACGGAGTGATTTTATCCAGCTCCATTTTTTTAATTTCACTTCTCAGTTCATCATCTTTAAACTCAAACAGATTGATCTGATTATCGTTGCTCGATTTTAATTTTTTAAGCCGTTCTTTTTTTATTTCATACGGAGTTAATTCTTTACTTTCAAGATTATTAAGAACTTCTTTTGCACGGTTAGTTACAAATAAAGGTAACCCAGCCATTTGTGCAACCTGTATTCCGTAACTATGATCTGCTCTGCCCGGATTTACTTTATGCAGAAATACAACTTTATCATCATACTCACGGACCTCAACTTTATAATTTTTTATTTTAGGAAACAGTTCAGCCATTTCATTCAGTTCGTGATAGTGAGTTGCAAACAATGTTTTTGCAGTGATATCCGGATTTTCGTGTAAATATTCTGTAATAGCCCAGGCAATTGATATTCCATCAAAAGTGCTGGTTCCTCTTCCGATTTCATCCAATAAAATCAGGCTTTTGGATGTTGCATTATTTAAAATATTAGCTGCTTCCTGCATCTCAACTAAAAATGTACTTTCACCCGCTGTAATATTATCGCTTGCACCAACACGTGTAAAAATTCTATCAACTAATCCGATCTCTGCTTCTTTTGCCGGAACAAAAGATCCGATCTGAGCAAGCAGAACAATCAATCCAACCTGCCGCAAGTAAACAGATTTACCTGCCATATTCGGTCCGGTTAATAGAATAATCTGATCAGTTTCATTTTCAAGCAGCGTATCATTCGGAGTAAATTTATTTCCGGGATCAAGTATTCTTTCAACAACAGGATGACGACCTTGAACAATATTTATCTTATCTGAATCATTTACAACTGGTTTTACATAGTTATACTCATCAGCGCACTGCGCAAAGCTGTTAAAACAATCAAGCATTGCTATCAGTTTTGCATTCTTCTGTACAATCGCCGCTTCATTTGCAGCAAGTGAACGTATCTCATTAAACAATTGTGCTTCAAGTTCATTTATCTTTTCCTGCGCATTAAGAATTTTATCTTCATATTCTTTTAACTCGGGAGTAATATATCGTTCGCTGTTTACAAGTGTTTGTTTACGGATATAATTATCAGGAATTTTATTTTTATGTGTGTGGCTTACATCAATATAGTAACCAAATACATTATTAAAACTTACTTTTAAAGATGGAATACCTGTTCTTTCTCTTTCAGTTTGTTGTAAAGATGCAATCCATTCTTTTCCGTGTAAAGAAATATCTCTTAATTCATCAAGTTCAGGACTGAAACCATTCCGGATAATTCCGCCTTCATTAACTACAGCAGGCGGAGAATCAATAATAGCAGCAGATATTTTTTCAACAATTTTTTCAAGCGGATCAAGCTGTTCAAAAATAGTTTTTATTGTTTGTACCGAAAAATCTTTCAGTTGTTCTTTTATATCTGGAATCTTTTTCAACGAAGATTTAAGCGCAATAACTTCACGCGGATTAGCTCTGCCTGTGCAAATTCTTGAAATCAATCTCTCAAGATCACCGATTTCTCTCAGGCTTTCATTAAGTGTTTTTCTGATTCTTTTATTCTTAAATAATTCTTCAACGCTGTCGTGTCGTTTTTTTATGGGATCTAATTCACGTAAAGGAGCAGATATCCATTTTTTTAATAAGCGACCACCCATTGCAGTTTGGGTTTTATCAAGAATAGAAATTAAAGATCCCTCCCTGCTCCCATCCTGCATAGAAAAAGTTATTTCAAGATTTCTCTTTGTTGAATGATCAAGTATCATATAATCAGCAGGATTGTAGAGTGAAATCCTGTTAAGATGGGTTAAATTAACTCTTTGAGTATCATTCAGATAATGAAGAACTGTTCCGGCAGCAATAATTCCGGCTGAAAGATTTTCAATTCCGAATCCTTTAAGAGTAACTGTTTTAAAGTGATTTTTCAGCAACTCATTTGCAAAATCAAAATTAAAAATCCAGTCATCCAGTTTTGTTATTCTTTGTGACGGACTGATCTTTTCAATCAGTCCGGTTAAAAATTCTTTATCTCTTTTCGAAATTAAAAATTCGGATGGATTAATAGATTCAATCTGATCGCCAAGCTGAGATAACGGAATTTCAAAAGCATAAAATTCAGCAGTAGAAATATCACAAAAAGATAATCCGCAAATCTGATCCTGAATTACTATCGAGAGCAGATAATTATTTTTTTTATGATCAAGCAGTTTATCTGACAGCGTTACACCGGGAGTTACAACTTCAACAACTTCCCTTTTTACAATTCCTTTGGCAAATTTCGAATTTTCCATCTGTTCACAAACTGCAACCCTGTAACCGGCACGAACAAGCTTTGGCAGATAACTATCTATTGCGTGATGAGGAAAACCGGCAAGCGGAGTATCGCCGGCATAACCATTTGAGCGCTTGGTTAAAGTTATTCCCAGCACTTTTGAAGTTGTTTTTGCATCTTCTTCAAAAGTTTCAAAGAAATCCCCTACCCTGAAAAGCAAGATTGTATCAGGATGAGCCTGCTTAATTTTAAAATATTGTGCCATTAAAGGCGTTTGTTGAATTTCAGATTTCATAATTAGAATGTAAAAATAACGATTTTAGAATTCAAATATTGAGATATTTTTCATACCAGTTATCGGGATATTTTGAATCTTAAATCCGAAATAGAAATACAGAAAGGACTATTTAAATATCAAAAAAAGGGATAAATTAGAGAAAAAAATATTCACCAATTGGGTGAAATAAATTTTCAACAATACTTATTCTTCATATGAG
>JAKIZM010000043.1 GCA_022708025.1 Bacteroidota bacterium
TACATCCTGATATGAATTTAAAAAAGTATTTATCTGATAAGTCATACCAAGTTTTTCTCTTACTGCCTGGAATAATCTTGATGAACTTCCATCGCCGAGTAAAGTTGAAAGAACTTTTAATTTGTGTCTTCGTGAATCGTTAAAGCCATAAGTTTTTCTTCCGATTATAGAATGAACCTGCTGAATTTCCTTTTCGATTATTACATCAGAAACAGCATTCTTAAAAACACTTTTTCTTTTTGGATTTGATGAACTCCTTTTAATTGAAAAATATTTTTCAGCCAGTCTTACTGCCTCATCGTGTTCAATTGCGCCGGAGACAGCAATCATAAGATTATCTGAACGGTAATTGGATTTATGAAACTGATGAAGATTTTTTGAATTGAATGATAAAAGATTTTTTTCTGTACCGATTATCGGATAGCTTAAACTATGACCATTAAAAATTGATTCTTCAAACTTATCAAAAATTAATTCTTCCGGATTATCATCAATATCTTTTAATTCATCTATCACAACACCGGATTCTTTTTTAATATGTGAATCTTTGAACAACGGATTCTGAATCATATCTGCAAGAACAACAAAAGTCTTTTTAAAATTTTCTGAAAGTCCTCTGCCGTAATAACAAGTATGTTCTTTTGAAGTAAACGCATTCAGATAACCGCCATAAGATTCTATTGTATCGGAGATTTGTTTTGCAGTTCTGGTTTTGGTTCCCTTGAATAACATATGTTCAACAAAATGTGAAATTCCATTGTTGTTTGGATTTTCATCTCTTGCACCGATATTAAACCAAAATCCTAAAGAAAATGATTTCAGATAGGGAATAAACTCTGAAACAACCTTTACACCGTTTGAGAGCGTCGTTACTTTACAATTATCCACAATTTCTACTATTAATGATGAATTATTAGGGTTCAAATATAGACAAAGACGATTAGGCAATCAAGAATAGAAAACAGAGAAATAAATATTTACAAAAAAAAGATTTACAATCAGCGAAGTCGAAATAAAATATTTTTATAAAAATTATTTTTTCGACTTCGCCACTTAAACAATAACCTTAAGCTTCAACTAAATCATGATATTTTTCCTGATACCTAACAAAGAAACTTCCAATTGCTTTGTAAGCTTTTTCAAGTATTTGTTCATTAGGTAAAAATACAACCCTGAAATGTTTTGTGCCCGGCACTTGTCCAAAGCCGCTGCCCGGAACAACTACAACACCGGTTTCTTTTATTAACTCAGAAACAAAATGATTATCAGGTTGTTTCATCTCCAATCTGGGGAAAGCATAAAAAGCACCTTCAGGTTTTACACAAGAAATTCCCGGAATTGCATTTAACATTTCAACTGTTAAATCTCTTCTTCTGGATAATTTTTTCATCGCTTCAACAAGATGATCCTGATTTCCTTCAAGGCAGGGTTTAATTCCATATTGTTCAGGATGGTTTGCAGATAATCTGGCACGAAGAATCTTATTGATTGCTTCAATATAATCAGCAAGAACTTCTTTTCTTCCGCTGACAATTCCCCAGCCAATTCTAAAACCCGGAACCATATAATTTTTTGACAGTCCGCCAAAAGTAATACAGGATACATCCTTATTTAATGCGCCGACAGAAATCTGTTTCTTTCCATCGAATAAAAGTTTATCATAGATCTCATCAGCGAAGATTACCAAATTATGTTTAAGTGCCAGATCAATAATCTGTCTTAGGTTTTCCTCAGTGTAAATTGAACCTGTTGGATTATTTGGATTAATAAGAATGATAGCTCTTGTTTTATCATTAATCTTTGATTTAATATCATCGACATCGGGCAGCCAGCCATTTGATTCATTGAGATAATATGGATTTTCCATCATTTGCAGTTTACTTGCAATTGCAGTGTAAAGTGGATAACCCGGAGTTGGAGTAAGAACGTTTTCTCCATCATTAACAAGTGCAGTTAAACAAATATCAATTGCTTCACTTGCACCTGTTGTTACAAAAATATCGTGAACATTGGTAATACCTTTTCGATCCGCTTCTTTTTCAATTGCTTCTACTGCTTCTTTTATCCCGGATGAAGGAGCATAACCGTTTAAATTTTTTAACATTGCCTGATAAGTTGCATCCACAAGATATTTGGGCGGCGCAAAATCATAAATATTCGGATCTCCGATATTAAGATATAACATTTCTTTTCCTGTCTTTGCAACCTGATTTGCAAGAACAACAATATCTCTAACTGCATAAGTTATATTTTCAGTTCTTATAGCAGGAACTATTTTATTAATCATTTTTGGACTCCTTAAAAAGTAAATCAAATTTCATGAACAAAGTTAAAGAAATTTTAAGTGATTAAAAGAGTTAATATCTTTTAGCATTCGTTCATAATTTCTGTGATTAAACAGGATCTCTTTCCCGGTCATATTTACTTAAAAAAAACCTTGACTTTATTGATATTTCTATCAATATTTACATCAGTAATAAAAAAAGGAAAAATTTAATAAGATTTGCTACTATTTTAATTTTCGTTCGTCTAAATATTAAAATTGTCAGAAAATTAACCAGAGTAGCAAAGTAACCGATTTAGGGATTTTCTCTGGTCGGTTTTTTGTTATATAATAAAACAAAATAATGGAGATGTGAAATAATAATAAATTGATACGAGAACTCTAGGTAAACGCAATCACTAATTTATTAGGAGGAAAATGTGATGAGAGAAATAAAAGCAAAAATCGAAAATCCGTTATCTGAGCTAATTAGCGACGATATATATGATCTACTTGATTCTCACGGTTTAATTGATGAAAAAGCCGTTAGAGATTATCAAATAAGAAAAAAATTTAAATATCTTAGATCCAGTAAACTGAGTGCCGGAGATGCAATTGATGCTATCCGTGCAGAATATCCATATTTACAATTTGATACCATAAGAAAAATAGTATATCAGATAAGTAAATAATTAATATAAAATAATACTTGACAATTAACATTTATCAATTTATTTTACAAATGACTTTTTCAGAGGGTTCTCCCCTGCCCTTTGATGTAAACGAGTCGGGCCCGGTGATTCCCCCTCACCGGGTTTTTATTTTAAATAAGG
The DNA here is from genome assembly GCA_022708025.1 of Bacteroidota bacterium. Lineage (GTDB taxonomy): Bacteria > Bacteroidota > Ignavibacteria > Ignavibacteriales > Ignavibacteriaceae > IGN3. Next base: position 3,097 of record JAKIZM010000043.1, read on the forward strand.
ATTTATTATGGCAAAAAAAGTCAAGAAAAAGAACGTAAAAGCAGCTGCTAAATCACTACCTTCACCATTTAATATTTATTGGGAAAAGAATAACTATATACTTTTCGGGCTTGGATTATTACTAATAATCTTAGGCTTTTATTTTATGGGACAGGGAAATTGGGACAGCACATCTTCTTTGGTTGTATCTCCAATACTTTTATTTCTTGGTTTCGTTATAGTTATTCCGGCTTCTATTTTATATAGAAAAAAATCCGAAACAATAAGTGGCGATATCGCTAAAACTGAACAGTAATCTAAAAACCATAAATATTTGATTTGGGCAGATTAAATTTTGATCAACTGACGGATTTATACCTTTTACTTTCTGTTGATAGAATCGGACCAGCGAAGGTCAGAAACCTTCTGGCTAAATTCAAAGACATTTCCAATATACTTGCAGCAAATATTTCTGAACTGATGCAAACAGAAGGCATCAGCAAAGAGCTAGCATCAAGAATCAGAAAAGCTTCTTCATACAAAGATTCAATAAGAAAATCATTAGAAAAAGAAATAAAACTTCTTGAGAAGATCGGCGGCAGAATTATAACTGTTTGGGATGATGAGTTTCCTCAATTGTTAAAAAAAATATACGATCCACCATTGATTTTATACCTAATGGGTAATTTTGATGAAATGGATAAATACTCAATTGCTGTTGTTGGAACAAGACAGCCAACCAATTATGGCAAAATTCAGACGGAAAAAATTGTTGCAGATTTGGTTCAACAAAACATTACAATCATAAGCGGATTAGCAAGAGGTATTGATTCAGTGGCACATTCTTCTGCTTTAAAAAATCAAGGAAGAACTATAGCAGTAGTAGGATCGGGATTAGATATTATTTATCCTTCTGAAAACAAAAAACTATTTAATGAAATAAAAGAACGCGGTGTTATTATTTCTGAGTTTCCGCCAGGCACAATTCCAAATGCAGAAAATTTTCCCAGACGAAACAGAATTATTTCAGGTTTATCTTTAGGAACACTTGTAATAGAAACAGCTATTACGGGAGGTGCAATGCAAACTGCAAGACTCGCATTGGATCAGAACCGTGAGGTATTTGCTATTCCCGGTAATCTCGGCATCAAACAATCTGAGGGCACAAATATGTTAATCCAAAGAGGTGAGGCTGAGTTAATTAAAAGTGCCGAGGATATATTAACAGGATTAGAACTGAAACTAAAGCCGGTAATTGGCAAAAATATTCCGAAACAACAAAAGGATTTAACAATCTTTGAGGAAAAGATTTTAAACTGTCTTCTCAATGAACCATTACACATAGATAAGATTGCAGAAAAAACTGATCTTTCTACATCTGATTGTTTAGTTAATTTACTTTCGTTGGAATTTAAGGGATTAGTAAAACAGCTGCCGGGTAAGATGTTTATGATAATGTGATTTTATTTTCTTCTAATTAATACTTCTTCTTTGTTTTCCACAAAAATTTTAACCATTCCTTTAATTTCTTCTCTTGACCATTTTCTGTTGGAAAATAAAACTGTTTGTTTTTCATTTCATCAGGAAAATAATTTTCTTCAACAAAATGATTATTAAAATCATGGGCATATTTATAATTCTTACTGTAACCGATTTCTTTCATAAGTTTGGTTGGCGCATTCCTTAAATGCTTTGGAACAGAAAGTAAAGGATTTTTTCTAACCTCTTCCAAAGCTTTTTCAATTCCAAGATAAGATGCATTACTTTTGGGTTGTGCAGCCAGATAGGTTACACATTGTGCAAGAATTATTCTTCCTTCGGGCAAACCAACCTTTTCTACAGCACTGAAAGTTGCTTCAGCAAGTACTAATGCATTTGGAGATGCATTGCCAATATCTTCGGATGCCAGGATAATTAATCTTCTTGCAATAAATAAAGGATCTTCACCTCCTTCAATCATTCGTGCCAGCCAATATAAAGCAGCATCAGGATCACTGCCTCGAATGCTTTTTATAAAAGCAGAAATAATATTATAATGTTCTTCACCGGCTTTATCGTAAAGAATATTTTTTCTTTGAACAACATTTTCAAAAGTTTCTTTGTTTAGAATTATCTCTTCTTTATTCAGTTCCTGAACAACCGCAGCTTCTAAAATTGTTAACATTATCCGGGCATCACCGCCGGAAAGGTAAATCAGATAATCTTCATCAATGGATTTAATATTAAGCTGTTTGAGAAATTCATCTTTAGTGAGTGCGGAATTTAATATTTCTACTAATTCTTCTCTGGATAATTCATCTAAAACAAAAACTCTTGTTCGTGAGCGAAGAGCAGGAATAACTTCAAAAGAAGGATTTTCTGTTGTTGCACCAATTAATATAAGTACACCCGATTCTATTGAATGCAGTAATGCATCCTGCTGTGCTTTGTTAAATCTGTGAATTTCATCTATGAATAATATAGTACGCTTGCCAAAATTTTTATTTTGCGCTCCTATTTCAATAACGGAACGAATATCCCGCACACCACTTGATACAGCATTGATTTGAAAAAATTCTGCTTTGGTTTGATTAGCTATTATTCTTGCTATTGTTGTTTTACCTGTTCCCGGCGGTCCCCATAAAATAAATGACGAAGGTGTATCGTTTTCAATCATTAATCTGATTGGTTTACTTGAACCAAGTAAATGTTTTTGTCCATAAAAATCATCGATGGTTTGCGGTCTTATTCTTTCCGCTAGAGGAGTAGATGGGATTTTTAATTTATTGTTCATTTACATTTTATTCTTCGAAGCTCATTCCTGATATCAGTTTATTCTTCAGCTTTAAATTCTATCTTTTTCTCTTTTGGTCTAATCATATCATATTTTTCTCTTGCAATCTTTTCAATTTTAGCAGGTATGTTTTTTTTTAAAGAATCAATCTCTGCTTCTAACTTTTTATTTTCGTCTTCAAGCTGCGCTATTCTTATATTTAATTCATCAAGTTCAGTTTTAACTTTTATATATTTTACTATTCCATAACTGTTAAAGAGAAGATAAAAAGCCCCTAAAACAATCACTGTAACAATAATATAAAATCTGATTTTTTTGTTTTCAAAAAGTTTCATTTCAGACTTAATGAAATAATTTTATCAACGAGCTGATCAAACGAAATATTAACAGCTTTTGCCATTTTAGGAACGAGACTTAATGATGTCATTCCGGGCAATGTGTTTACTTCAAGAGTATATATTTTATTATCGGGACTTAATCGAAAATCAACCCTTGCATATACTTCACATCTTAATGATCTGCATGCAAGCACTGCAATATCTTTCATCTTTTCACTAACATCATCAGGAATCTCTGCTGGAACAATATACTCACTTAAACCTGATGTGTACTTACACTCGTAATCATAAATGCCATGTTTAGGCCTGATCTCTAAAACAGGTAAAGCTTTATCGTCAAGCACTGCAACAGTTAATTCCCTGCCAGGAATATATTCTTCAACAAGTATTCTGTCTGAGTACTCAAAAGCTAAACGTATTGCTTCATAAAGCTGTTCTCTGGATTTACAGATTGTTAATCCAACTGTTGAGCCCTGATCATTTGGTTTAACTACCGCCGGATATTTAAAAGTACTTTCAATCTTTTCATTTACTTCATCAGTTGTAAATTCATCTTTCCTGAAATGAAAATATTTGGGTGTTGGTACATTGTATTCATCGAATAAAATTTTGGACATTATTTTATCCATTGCAAGTGCACTTGATAAAACTTTCGAGCCCGTATATTTAATTCCTTTCAATTCTAAAACAGATTGTATTGTACCATCTTCACCATATTTACCGTGAAGTGCAAGAAAAGCTACATTTATTTCAGATGGTGAAATAAGATTTATTGCATCCAGATAATTATCATTTGAGATTTCTGCAAAATCTTCTTCGCTAAAATAATCTTCTGCTTCAAATGGCTGATTGATTCCATAAGCGGGATCAAGCAAAATAATTTCATAATTAAGATTTAACAAAGCCTGATAGACTGATTTACCCGTTGATTTTGATACTTCTCTTTCAGGTGAAGTGCCGCCGAGCAGTAATAATACTTTTAATTTTTTATCCATATACTTAAAAAATTTATGTTAACTTTCTTTTGTTTAACGATTAGACTTTATAACTAAATATTTCTTTTATCAGGTTTAATTCCATATGTGATTTCAGATATTTTCAAAATATCATTTATATTTTTTTTAGAAAGTTTTCTTGGCAAACCTGATAATTTTGCAAATAAAAGAATTTTGGAATAATGTTCAAGTTTTTCCATTTTATAATAAGCATCATCCAATGTTTTACCCAAAGTTACAGCACCATGATTTTCCAACAGCATAGCCCGGGAATAATGTATATATGGTTCCATACTTTTCGGAACTTCATCAGTTGATGGAGTAGAATATTTACATAAAGGAATTTTTCCTAAGGTTAACATAACTTCGGGAAGATAATGCTCAGTTAAACCTTTACCCAAAAGTGCAATAGCAGTTGCATAAACAGGATGACAATGAACAACAGCCTTAACATCACTTCTGTTTTTATAAGCATAAAGATGTATCTTATGTTCGGTAGAAATTTTTGATTTACCTTTTAATATCTTTCCATCCGAATCAATTTCAATAATATCTTTTTCTGTTACATCGCCTTTGCAAATTCCTGAACGCGTTATTAAAAAAGTATTATCTTCCGTTCTGCAGGAAATATTTCCATCATAAGCAGCAACAAAACCTTTTTCATAAACCTTATGACATATTTCAACTAACTTTTTCTTTGAAGACATTTTCTTTCCAGTTCTTCCAGTAATCTAAGATTAATCAAACCTTCTTCACCGGTTATAAAAGGAGTTTCATTCTTTAAAAAAGATTTCTGAACAGATTTAAGAACATACAGCATTTTGTTTCCGCGCTTACGAAAACTTTTTCTAGTTTCATCTTCCAGCAAGATTGTAAGTTTTGGCGCTGCAATTTTTCTCCCGATAAGATTATCTATTGCAATAGCTCCTTTATGACACAATATTTCAATTCTGTTAAAAGCTTTCTTGTTATTGTATGAAACATTAAAAGTTCCGAAGCCGCTCTTTTTAAATTTTACTGTTCCGATTGCAAAATCATCAACTTCACTATTATAAATCAGATTCCCCATAAAGCCATCAATGCTTTCAACTTCGCCGCCGAAATAAATTAGCAAATCCAATACGTGTGTACCAATATCCCTTAATGCACCACCACCGCTGAGTTCTTTCTTAAATCTGAAATTATTATCAGGTGGAAAATCAATATTAAATTTTATATCAATCGAAACGAGCTTACCAAGTTTCTGATCGAGTATCAGTTCTTTCGCTTTTTTTATCAGTGGATGAAATCTGTAAATATAGTTTACCGAAAATAATACATTGTTTTCTTTACACACTCTAACCATTTCTTCTGCTTGCGCTGAAGAAAGAGCTAAAGGTTTTTCACAAAAAATATTTTTACCAGCTTTTGCCGCTTTTATTACCTGTTCATAATGATGTGCGTTCGGGCTTGAAACAAATACAGCATTAATATCTGATTTTAGAAATTCATCGTAATTATCAAAATAATTTTGAACTCCGAATTTTTGTGAAAGAGCTTTAGAACGACTTATATCTCTGCTATATAGCGATACAACACTGCTTCTTCTTAACAGTTTTGAAGCCGGCAAAAAATTATTTTCAGCAAACCTTCCGCAGCCGGCAACTCCCCATTTTACTTTTTTCCCTTTGTATAATTGTTCAACCATTATATTAAAGTTTTAATCGTTCCATTAATTTTATAATTGGTTTAGAATTTTGCATAACATAAAAATGAATGCTTTTTACATTTCTATTCAATAATTCTTCAACCTGTTTTACTGCCCATTCAACACCAATATCCAGAACGTGTTCAGGTTTTGCTGCCATAACTTCGTCAGAAAGTTCATCGGGGATATTAAGAAAAAAGTTTTTTGGAACTGAAGTTAAATGTGCACGCGAGGTTAATACTTTAAGTCCCGGAATTATCGGAACATCAATTCCTATTTCTCTGCACATATCAACATAATTGAAATAATATTTATTATCATAAAACATTTGTGTAACAATATACTCGGCACCGGCGTCCACTTTTTCCTTAACATACTTTATATCTGTCTTAAGATTCGGAGCTTCAAAATGTTTTTCAGGATAACCTCCGACTCCTATACAAAAATCAGTTGGTTTTGCATCAAGTAAACTGTCTTCAAGATATTTACCATTATTCATATTAATTATTTGCTTAACAAGATCAACTGCATGAGGATTTTTACTTTTCCCTTCCGGAATTGGTTTTTCATATCCTGAATCATCTCCTCTGATTGCAAGAACATTCTGGATTTGTAAATAATTAAGCTCTATCAGGAAATCCTCAGTTTCTTCTCTTGTAAATCCTTTCGATAACACATGCGGAACAGCATCAATATTGTATTTGTTTTGTATCAGTGCACAAATACCAAGTGTGCCTGGTCTTTTACGCTTTACTTTTTTCTTAATACCTGTCGGAGTTTCTTCATAAAAAACTTCTGCAGCGTGAGAAGTAATATCAATATACGGCGGATTATATTTTGCGATATCATCAATTACCGATAATAATCCTCGTATATCTCCGCCTCTTTTAGGAGGAATTAATTCAAAACTGATTAAAGGATTCGTTGCATTATTTAGATGTTCTATAACTTTCATTTAAACTCAATTTATTTATTACAATAAACTAATATAATAATACTTTGCTATTTGATGATAATACTTATTACTTATGCTTTATGATTAATAAGTTTTTATTTTTTCTTATAGATGATTCATCAGTTCTAACCAACATATATTTACCTTTTAACCAATATGGTGTCTGATCACGATAATTATCACTCATCACATTACCTGATTGTCCGGTTGATAAGATAAGATAATATTCATCAGGTTTTGCAAAATCATAAATGTATCGCATCGATGGACCTAGAATATTATCAAATTCATTATGCCTGAACATAGAATATTTTTCTATACTTTCTGCGAATGAATATTCTGTATTATTTATAGTCGTTCCATCGCCGCCGATTTCATAAGGACCAATATTTATATATTTATCTAACAAATTGAAATTACCGCTGAATGCATGTTTGAATGTTACTGAATGCAACCTGCCCCATTGCCAGTTAGTTAAATCTTTCCCAAGATTTTCTTCGAGATATGTTAATGCATCTGAAAGACTTTTTCTGATAATTTCATTTTTAGTTTCTCTTTTAGGTGTATTTATATCATCAAAAATATCTGATTCAGGTTTCTCTAAAACTTGTAATAAACTTCTGTATGGAACATTTGCAAGAAATACAAAACGATTAAATAAATCTTCGCCAAGTTCATCATAGTAAATATTGTGCAGTAAATATTTTAAAGTTAAAATATATATGGCTGGAGTTTGACTTTGTTTATTTAATTCATAATCCCATTCATTTAATAATTCAAGTGCTGTTTTAAGATTTTTATCATTTATTTTAATTCCATCAAATGCTTTTAAGATATGGGAAGTTATCAACTTTGCATAAGGTGATGTCATATCCATCTGATATTCTTTAAAATCTTCTGCGGAATGTTTTTCCTTTGAAGTCAGCAGTTCACGAATTCTATCAATTCGAGATGATGGCTCCCATAAATTTGATATGTGATATTTAAAATTTCTTAATGTTTTGTTATTTGCAGAAGCAATAAAATTTTCTTTTGGATTTAATACAACAGGGATCTCTTCTATAGGAACAAAGCCTTGCCAATCATTTACGGTAGTCGTTCCATCAAACACTAAAGTTGGATTATTGTTTTTTCGCAGCGGAATTCTTGCGCCCATAATATACCCGATATTACCAGATGTGTCTGCATAAACAAAATTTTGTCCGGGAATTCCAAAATATTTTACACCTTCTCTAAATTGATTCCAATTTTTTGCTTTATTGATTTTATAGAAACCAAGCATTTCATCACTAAATTCATTGCCTGACCATTTCATACTTATCGACGGAGATTTTAACTCAGATTTATTATAAACAAAATTAAACGGATGGATATCAGATATAATTGGTCCTCTGTGAGTCTCTCTAATTTCAATAACCTGATCTTTTTTACTTTTTACTTTAATCGTGTCTTTAATAATCTTAAGATCTTTCCATTCGCCATTTAAAAAATATTTTGTTTTAGAAGAATCAAGTTTTTCAACATAAAAATCTGAATCATCATTCATTACATTAGTAAGTACCCAGGAAATATTTTCTCCCTTACCAATCACTATACCCGGAACTCCCGGTAAAGTAACACCGGAAGCTTTCCAACCTTCTTTGGAATTGATAGTTGCAGCATACCATTTTCCAGGTGCACTGAAAGCAAGATGCGGATCATTAGCGATAATCGGTTTTCCGGATTTCGATTTGTTGGCATTAACAACCCAATTATTAGAACCAAGATGTGTTCCTGTCCATCCGATAAATTTTCTGAATGCTTGATCTGTTTCTACAAGCGATGAATTAATTAAAGGTAAATACTTAAAATTCTCTGCAATAATCGTTGGCGCATTCTCAGGATAATCAGGTAATATTTCCATTGCCTTTTTTTCGCCAAGCTTTTGGATTAATTCAGAAAAAGTAACATCAGTCCACCAGCTGATATTTAATTCCCACGCCATCATTTTAATTACAATTAAGCTGTGCATCGGCTTCCATTTTTCAGGTTGATAACCAAGCACATCAAACTCAATTGAATAATTACCTTTTCGCTCTTCAATATATGCATTAACTCCATTTGAATAAGATTGAAGTAATGAGATAACCGAAGGATCAAACTTTGAATAGTTTTTTAAAATATTTCTTTTAATACCAACAGTTCTGAACATATTATCAAAAGGAATTGCTTCTTCACCTAGAATTTCACTTAGCCTGCCTTCTCCTGCTCTTCTGATAAAATCCATTGTAAAAAGTCTTTCCTGAGCGTGAAGATATCCTAGAGCAAAAGCAGCATCATTATCACTTTCCGCTAAAATATATGGAACAGCAAAACTATCTCTATAAATTTCAATGTCAGAGATGATTTTTGAAGAAGTTATTCTGCCATTATAATCAGGCAGCGAAGAAGAAAGCATATTATAAAATATGGCACCGGCTACAATGAAAATAATTACAAAAGAGATCGACAGACCAATCAGGATTTTTTTCCAACTACGCATAAAATGAATCTAAATGTTATAACAAATATAAAAAGAATTATTTCTAAGGTCAGGATTAAAAGAGTGGATACACAATTACAAGTAATTAAAACAAATCAAGATGTATTTAAGCAAAAATTAACTTAAAGGATTTTAATTCAAATAGATATTGAAAAAGTAAAAATTAAAAAAATTGCATCCTTATAGATGCAATTAAAAATAATTCAAAATATTTTGATAAGAATTTTATCTATCAAGAAATGTCTGCAACAAAATTCTTTTAACAAACATCTTAATTTATTCAGATTCTTTCCAGACTTTGCCTTCAGGTTGTTTCGGATTTGCAGTTTGCTTTCCGTGCAAAGAAATAACATAACTGGCAACTTCCTGAATCTGTTTTGGACTTAAAATACTCTGCCAGGAAATCATTCCTTTTTCAGGAACTCCGTACTTAGTAACAGAAAAAACATTTTTAATTCCGCCACCATGTATCCAATAATCATCAGTAAGATTTGGTCCGATTAAACCACCTCCATCATTAGCATGACAAGCAACACAATTTGCATCAAAAATCTGTTTCCCAAAATTCAATGATGAAGGATCGGTTAGCAAAGTAGCTGTATTTTCATTTAATGTTCCACCAGAATTTCCCGTTCCTTTATCAGTTCCGGCTTGTTTTACTTCAGTCTGACTATTACCAGTTTGAGTTTGACTTACGTTTTGAACATGGTAATCAATTAAAAGAGCAACTGCTGCAAATATTGTAACATAAAACAACCACATAAACCATGAGGGAACATTATTAACTAACTCTTTTACATCCTCATTTCTGTTTTTTAACAAATGTTCATCTTCAGCTACAACAGAAGCTGATTCTAAAACATGTTTTTCAGATTTTGAATCTTTTCCTTCATAATAAATTAGTGCAATAAAGCTTAAAACAATTACGGTAATAAGAAACAATGCAACAACATCATAATGCGAAGGAGGAAAATCAGATTCATTTGCTGCGAAAGACTCTTGAATTCCAAACAGAATAAATACGAGTACATAATAAAAATTATTTAAACTTTTTTTCATATAAATCCTAAATCGAAAAAAATATTCATTAAAAAGAATTAAGGTTAGTTTTAGATATTATCAATAAATGAAAAGTATAAAAAAACTATTCTTATTTACATTAGAGAAATTTCAACCAGGTTCTAATTTATACCATCAAACCTAATCAACTAAATAAAGATATAAAAAATTAGATAAAACAAAAATAATCCTAATCAAAGATCTGGATTAAAATGATTCCTGACGATTGCTTAATCTCCCGCACACCTGCGAATGCATAAACATTGGCATACCAGGTCCTTCTGGCTTGGCTAAAGGAATGAAAATATGTGTACGAGTACTATGTTCTCCTATATAAGCAGAAAGAATATTTAGCTTCCTTAATTAGCGAATCAATTAGCAACGCAATTCTCTCCAGAAAAAATTTGGAATACTGTAAAAACCGGGATAATTATTTTTTAACGAATTCAATTTTTATTGGAATTTAATCCCTTTATAAAGCAACAAATGAGATATTGTTTTTTATTTTTGACTATCAGGGTTTCTCATACAATAATAAAGTGAAGAAATTTTGTTATGAAAATTTATTTTTCTAAAATCTTATCGATCTGATTACTTATTTTCTGAACTAAAATTATTTTGGACAGATATGCATTAATTATATCTTTATGTTCAATGGAAAAAGAATTTCAATATGAAAATAGACCGCACAGAAGAATTTGATCTGGCTTATCGTTTCATTACCGAAACAAATCAGAATATTTTCCTTACCGGCAGAGCAGGAACAGGAAAAACTACCTTCCTCAAATATCTTCGAAAAAATTCAATAAAAAAGATGTTAGTTGCTGCGCCAACCGGAGTAGCCGCAGTTAATGCACAGGGTGTTACACTTCACTCATTATTTCAACTGCCGCTTGGAATAATACTTCCACGCCCGGAAACCTTTAATCTAAGTAAAGATACAGTTAAGAATCATCCTTTACTTTCCAGAATTCATTACAGCAAAGAAAAATTAAATTTACTAAGCAGTATGGAACTGCTCATAATTGATGAAGCAAGTATGCTCGCTTCTTATATAGTTGATGCGATTGATATAATTCTTCGTTACATAAAACGAAAACCTGAAGAACCATTTGGTGGAGTTCAAATTTTATTTATTGGTGATCTTAATCAGCTTCCACCGGTTGTTAAAAATGAAGAATGGGAAATATTGAATGAATATTATTCTTCCATTTTTTTCTTTGATAGTATTGTGCTTAGCGAAAATGTTCCGGTTTTAATTGAACTGAAAAACATATATCGTCAAAGGGATGACAGCTTCATCGGGATTTTAAATGGAATAAGAAATAATGATATCTCAGAGGAAAAATTTAATCTGTTAAATTCCAGACTTATAAGGAATTTTACTCAGGAGGAAGGTGAAGGATTTATAACACTTACTACTCATAACTATCAAGCCGATGAAATAAACAAAATAAAATTAAAAAATCTATCTTCACGTGAATATATCTTTAATGCTGAAATAACCGATGAATTCCCGGAGAATATTTTACCTGCGGAAAAGGAATTAGTCCTGAAAAAAGGCGCACAGGTAATGTTCCTGAAAAATGATACTGAAGGAAGGCAATATTTTAACGGAAAGATCGGTACAGTTATAGAGCTTGATTGGGACGGCATAAAAGTATTCTGTAAAGAAGATCAGCAGAACATCATAGTTAAAAAATCTGAATGGCAGAACATCAGGTTCAAAGTTGATCCTGAAACCCGTGAAATTAAGGAAGAAGTATTGGGAAGTTTTATTCAATATCCGCTCAGACTTGCCTGGGCAATTACAATTCATAAAAGTCAGGGATTAACTTTTGATAAAGTTATTATCAATGCTGAAAGAGCTTTTGCAGCCGGACAGGTTTATGTTGCTTTGAGCAGATGTACATCTTTAGAGGGGCTTGTACTTTCTGCACCTGTAAAAAAATCCTCACTTATTTCGCACAGAGAACCTAATGAATGGCAGAGCAAGATTAAAAGAATAAATTTGCATAAACGATTTATTGAAGCACGACAGAATTATATCCTTCAGGAACTTCAAAATATTTTTACTTTGGAAAAGTGGTATTACACACTAAAAGACCTGAAAGAATTCCTTGAAGAGAATCAATCTGATCTTCCTGCTGAATCATTATCCTGGTTTGAAGAATTGATGAATAAGCAGAGAAGAATTTATGAAACTCTTGAAAAATTTAAAGAGATACTAAACCGAATCAGCAGCGGCAACCCGGATGTGGAAAGAAATGATCAGCTTCAGAAAAGGATTAAAGATGCGGCTCATTATTTCTCCAATGAAATTGAATTATGGAAAAATTCATTCAACAATCATCCTTTGAAAGTGCAAACAAAGAAACTCTCAAGAAAAGCTGATAAACTTCTTAATGAAATTAATATTATTCTCTCAGATGTTCTGAGCAGCCTCCAATATTGTAAGAATGGATTTATACTTGAAGAATATTTAAAGAATAAGAATAATTTAAGACTGCCATCAGTTGAAACAGGCTCAGTTATAAAAAGCTCTTATACAAAAGATAAATCTTTAAAGACTGATACAGTGCAAGAAACCGTAAAACTTTTTAAACAAGGGAAAAGTATAGAGCAAGTTGCTGTTGAACGAAATCTGGTGGTCAGCACTATCGAAGGACATATCGCACGAGCAATTAAGCAAGATTTAATTCGAATTGATGAAGTAATGTCAATGATTGAAGCAAAAAAAATAGCTGAATATTTTTCGCAGGATTTGGTAGATATCAGACTAAGCAGCATTAAAGAAATTGTACCGCAAGATATAAGCTATGGAAAACTGAGAATTGTATTAGCCTGGTTAGAGAAAGAGAGAAAATGAAACTGTATCGTCTTTTGAAGCTGGTGCTTTGTAAACAACTATAACATTTTCTGGTCGTGGCGGGTCTGCAAATGTTAGTATTTGCTGTGCTTCTGTAAGTCTGTTACAGAGAAAAAGAAATAAAACAAAAAGTAGAAAGTGTTTCATAAGAACCTCTTCTGATTATTTTAAAATAATAAGTTTTTTAGATAAGTTATATCCATTAGAAGAAGTCATCCTATATAGATAAACTCCTGATGACAAATTTTTGCTGTTAAGTTCAAATGTGTATATGCCGGCTTCTTTTTCTTCATTTATTAAATCAACAACTTTCTCCCCTTTGACATCATACAAAAATATTTTTATAAAAGATTTTTCTGGAGTAGAATACTTTATTGTTGTATTTGGATTAAAAGGATTTGGATAGTTTTGTTCAAGACTGAATGTTAACGGTGCAAATACTTCTACTTCAACTTCGGGTGAATACTCAAAACTGCCATCAAAATCAATTTGCTTTAAGCGGTAAATGTATTTCCCTGCTGATACTTCTGAATCTGTAAAGCTATAAGTTTTAGGCTCTGTTGTTGTTCCAAAACCAGCTACAAATCCAACTGTCTTCCATTCGCTGTCATTCTGGGTCCCGCTTACTGCGGGATAAACTCCGCGAAGAATCTCAAATTCGCTGTTATTGGTTTCAGTAGCTGCTGTCCAGTTAAGCTCAACTTTATTACCAATTGCTTCTGCGGTAAAAGCTGTTAACTCAACTGGAGTGACGGTACAACATTTAGGGCACTGTAGACTATATCTATAGGTAAACCACCAGAGCCGTTACAATTATAAATCCACACATTCACAGAATTTGCCGGACCTGTTCCATTAAAGTAAGTGCCTAAAACATCAATTGATTCAATGTTCCAGGTCATATCCATCAATGCAAAATCATCTGCAGCAAAGCTATCATAATTATCCAGGCTGGTTTCAAAGTTTTGTGATGTGATTGAGTTTGTGCCAGGATAATTCATTTGATCATATATCACATAGAACTCAGAAGCAGGATTATTAATAGTTCCTTGTCCTGCAAAGCTCAGCAATGGCTCATTCTGAGGAAATGAATTACTAATTAGTAGTAATAAAAGAACAATGAGAAATACAGTTGTAACTTTTCCATAATAACCTCCTATTTATGGTTGTTAAATAATTAATTAGAGAACCATTATATTTTCAGAGAATAAGTCCTCACCCTCTTTCCCTCTCCTTACTAAGGAGAGGGATCAAGGGAGAGGTTTTTTTATTTCGTAAAAATCCGGTAACCATTTCTACAATTAACATTTACCATAGAAACTGCAATAAAGATTTCATATTCATGCTCCCTGATAAGTTGTTTATACATAACCATAGTTTTTCGCTTGTAAAATCTCCGGCGATCATACAGTAACAATAGTATCCCAGAGATAGATTCCGAATCTCGCCTGAATGAGATCTGACAGCAGAGAATTCAATTACGTATGTGCCCGGCTTCTTGACTTCGTCAACCAGTTTTTCTACTACATCACCATCGTGATTGTACACTGTAATCTGCACTCGTGTTTCATATGCAACACAGTACTTAATTGCTGTCTTTTCCTTAAACGGATTAGGGTAATTAGGACTTAAATAAAATTCCGTCGGTTCAAAGTCGTTTTCAAATCCGGATTTATTATGATTTAGCATTTTGTTTTTTGGGATTATGAGAATTAGTAAAAATAACTTTACCTGTGTATGGTAAGGTTTTTAAGATGAGATATCTACCAGATTTTAGTAAAAAACTTCCGCTTTTTAGTAAATCGTAGTTAAAATAATTTGGTGATTGGTAACTGTTGGTGAATTTTAGGTGAATTTTACCTTTATTGATCATCTACGATGATCTTGTCTGGGTTGGTTCATTTTTAATTACAATTATAAAAAATCTACTATGTTTATCAATGTGCAAGATAAAATATTATACAAAAATTATTTATTCGTTAACCTTGTAGAGGTCAAATATCTGCAAAACAATTAGCACACACCACTGTTAATCCTCTCCAAAAGGGATTCCTTCGGAGGTAGAGGATTAATAAAGAGAATTAACTACAATCAATCATTCAAAAAAATCAAATAAATACTTCTCTTCAAATTTGATTTCAAACCTCATCAATAACTCAACATATTCTTCACGGAACGTACTCTTCTTATGATGTGCTTCCTGATTTGCTAAGTATTTATAGATAACGTCTAACTGTGATCGACTATATGAAAAAGCTCCATATCCATCCTGCCAATGGAATTTGCCACGAAAAAATTTCTTTTCATTTACAAATGATGATGATTCTCTTTTTACACAAGCAACCAGATCAGATATTTTATCATTGGGATTTAATCCAATCAGAATATGTATATGATCAGTCATCCCATTTATTATTATTACTTTGTGTTTACGATTGGATATGATGCCGCTGATATATTTGAATAATTCATCACGTATTTCTTTGGTTAACAATCTCTCGCGGTATTTCACTGCAAAAACTAAATGAACATATAATTGTGTGAATGCACCTGGTTTCAAATTAACCTCCTTTTATTGATCCTCTACGAGGATCATGTCTGAATTGGAATATTTTTCTACAAACATAAAACATCTAGGATGTTTTTTACAGAATTATTTTCGTTGTTGACCTCGTAGAGGTCATATTATTGTAAAAATCTTACGGGGTTTTATTATCCTGCTGGTATTGCGATGGGGAAACTCCATATTGTCTTTTGAATGCTTCTGAAAAATGAGCGGGATTGTTATAACCAACTTCAAGAGCAACTTCTGAAAGATTTCCGAATTTTTGTCTTATCAGTTCCGCAGCTTTGTAAAGTCTTACTCTTCTAATCAAGTCTCCGGGTATTTCTCCAATCAATGAATGAATTTTCTTCTGCAACCCTGAATGGCTAATGGCTAATTCTTCAGCAAGCATTTCCACACTGAATGATGAATCAGAAATATGTTGATTAATTAATTCTAAACTCTTTTTCAAAAACATTTTATCAACAGATATTATTTTCTGCTGATCAATTCCTTCAAGACCTTTTATTCTAAAATGCTCTTGAAGTCTCTTTCTTTGTTCAATGAGATTTTTAATCCTAGATTTCAATTCGTCAGTGTCGAATGGTTTCATCAGATATTCATCGGCTCCGGTTTCAAATCCTGCCAGCTTATCTTCCTTTGCTGCTTTTGCAGTCAACAGAATTACCGGGATATGACTCGTTCTTTCATCTGTTTTTAATTTCCCGCAAAGTTTAACTCCATCCATCTTCGGTATCATTACATCACTTACAATTAAATCAGGTATTTGTTCAACAGCCTTATTCCAGCCGTCTTCACCATCCACAGCTTCCAGAATTTTGTAATCCGTTTTAAGATTTTCTTTGACATATGTTCTAACATCTGAGTTATCTTCAATGATGAGTAAAACAGGTTTTTCATCTGAATTAGCTTCTGCTATCTGGTCATTTCGAATATCTGTAATTAATTCTTCAGCCGGCTTCAGATAAATTTCTTTCTCTTCATGTTTCTCACACTCATAATCTACTTCGCAAATCTCCTCCGGTAATAGATGTTCCTTACCTAAAGGAAGACTGACAGTAAATGTCGATCCTTTTCCCGGTTCACTTGCAACTGATATTTTTCCTTTGTGAAGCTCCACCAATTCTTTTGTAAGTGATAACCCGATTCCACTTCCTTCATGTTCTCTTGTATGACTGCCGTCTACCTGATAAAAACGGTCAAATAATTTTTCAATCCTGTCTGCCGGAATACCAATTCCTGTATCATTTATATGGATATTAACATATTTACTTTCCTGACCCACCCCTTCCGTTCCCCTCCAGGGAGGGGAAATGACTTCTCTTAAAGTCCCCTCTTCCGGAGGGGATTTAGGGGTGGGTTCAATCTCTATGGAAACCTTACCACCTTCAGGTGTAAACTTAAAAGCATTTGAAAGTATGTTGGTAATAATTTTTTCAAACTTCTCCTTATCCAGGTAAACAATTATTTCATCTTCTGCAGAATTAAAGTTGAGATTAATCCTTTTTCTTTCAGCATATGAAGAAAATGACAAGACCAATGCTTTAAGCAAAGGAATTATATTCATCGGAGTTGTCTGAAGTTTCATATTTCCTGATTCAATCTTTGAAATATCCAGTAGCTGGTTTACCAACCCCAATAATCTTCCGGCGTTTCTTTTTATCAGGCTTACGTTCTGTTTTGTCTTAGGCTCTTGCGTACTTTCTAAAATATTTTTTGCGGGACCAAGTATCTGTGTCAGTGGTGTGTGAAATTCGTGAGAGATATTTGCGAAGAAGTTGCTCTGAATTTTTTGTGCTTGTCTTAACATTTCATTTGTTTCAGCGAGCTTTTCACTTGCAGCCTGTAATTCAAAAGTACGGTCGGATACTTTTTGTTTCAGGTTATCCCGGTAATCAACTATCGCCCGGAGAACAAGAGCATTGTATATTACTATGTTAATTACAGGCATAAGATAATCAACTAAATCATTTACATCACTGTAATCCGTCTGCAGGCTGGGATATAAGATCATATTTCCCATATGTTTATCATTTACAATTATCTCACGATGTACAGGAGTGGTGAATTCATTGATGGTACCTGATTTCACATCAATCTCAATATCATTGTCATCAATATCTTTGAATAATTTAATCTGAACGGCGAAAAAGCCCGTTTCCTTCACGAGTGTATTTGTAATTGCGTTAAGTGTATCGTTTATATGAAGTATCTGCCTGATGGATGTTGAAACTTCGTAGGCGGTTTTAAGTTGCGTTGTTTGCTTCTCCAGTTTCCATTTGGATTCCTGCAGCTTATTATATTGCTGCTGCAGTTCGCTGTGAGTGTCGGTAACTTCAAAAAGCACTTTTTTTATATTAAAGAACTATTGGATTACTCTTGATATTCTGAAAAAAAATCCTTCTTTATCCCAGGCAACAATAAAAGTTATTAACTGCTTACTAACGGTGAAGTCTACTTTAAAACCTTTTCTACCGACTATTAATGTAAATTCATCCCAGGCTCCTTTAGTGAAATATGCAAACTCTACAGGAAATTCATAACCTTCATCTAAAATTGCATAAATTTTCATTTTATTCTTTTCGAGGAACTCGGTTTTCCGTTTTATATTACTGAAAGTAAACTCGCCGAGTTTCCAGATTTGATTGTGAAATAATCTTGCAAGTCTGTTTGAGCCAAACAAAAAAAATCCAAAGAGCACACCTTCGAAATATTTTCCCTGACTTACCATATGCCTGTTCATCATTTCAAAGTCTGTTTGTGTGAAGTAAGGTCTCAGGTTTGAGATAATTTTACAATAGACCCACCACTCAATCCGTTCATGCCTGTTTTTAAGATATTCCAGATCATAAGGAATACCTTCAAGAAATATATTCATATCAAATTTTATATTGATTAGAGAATCAACTATACCCTGCATCACTCTGTTTGAAACTTCTTTTTTAGTACTGGTTTGCATTACAAACCTTTACGGCTAATATATAAGTTTGGGAAAATGTCTGGTAAGACGATAATAAAATCGCAAGAGCAAGCAAAGTACGGAACCGAGTTGGAATCTTCATTTGAGTAATGTTTATTTACTTCAAATATAAAATCTTAAAAAATGACTTAAGTTACAAGAGGGATTGCTTTGTAATTTGAATAAAAAACCCCGAGCGCAAAGCGAACGGGGTTAAAATAAAAGCTGGCGACTACCTACTCTCCCACACACCTGCGCATGCAGTACCATCGGCGTACCGGGTCTTAACTTCTCTGTTCGGAATGGGAAGAGGTGTATCACCCGGGCTATAGTCACCAAAATTTAAACTAAAAAAATATTGAAAGAGTGAGCCTGTAAGAGAGAAATCTAACTGTATTTATAAATTTAAATGGATAAGCCTCACGACCTATTAGTACTACTCGGCTAAATACATTGCTGCACTTACACCTATAGCCTATCAACCTCGTCATCTCCGAGGAGTCTTCAGTCCTGATAAATCAGGAGGGATACCTAATCTTGAAGCATGCTTCGCGCTTAGATGCTTTCAGCGCTTATCACTACCGTATATAGCTACCCAACTATGCCACTGGCGTGACAATTGGTGCACTAGAGATACGTTCACTTCGGCCCTCTCGTACTAGAAGCGACCCTTCTCAAGTATCCTGCGCCCGCATAGGATAGGGACCGAACTGTCTCACGACGTTCTGAACCCAGCTCACGTACCGCTTTAATTGGCGAACAGCCAAACCCTTGGGACCTTCTTCAGCCCCAGGATGCGATGAGCCGACATCGAGGTGCCAAACCTTACCGTCGATATGAACTCTTGGGTAAGATCAGCCTGTTATCCCCGGCGTACCTTTTATCCTTTGAGCGACGGCACTTCCACTCGCAGCCGTCGGATCACTAAGTCCTGCTTTCGCACCTGCTCGACTTGTAAGTCTCGCAGTTAAGCTCCCTTTTGCCTTTACACTCGCCGCATGATTACCAACCATGCTGAGGGAACCATTGAGAGCCTCCGTTACATTTTAGGAGGCGACCGCCCCAGTCAAACTACCCGCCTAACACTGTTCCTAACCCTGATTCAAGGGCTGAGGTTAGAATCCAAATAAAACAAGGGTGGTATTTCACAGTTGGCTCCACCGAAGCTAGCGCTCCGGCTTCAAAGCCTCCCACCTATTCTACACATGCCTTACCCGAACCCAATATTAGGGTGCAGTAAAGGTGCACGGGGTCTCTCCGTCCATATGCGGGTAACCGGCGTCTTCACCGGTACCACAATTTCACCGAGCCCGTGGTTGAGACAGTACCCAAATCGTTACACCATTCGTGCAGGTCGGAACTTACCCGACAAGGAATTTCGCTACCTTAGGACCGTTATAGTTACGGCCGCCGTTTACTGGGGCTTCGATTCATAGCTTCGCTTGCGCTGACCACTCCTCTTAACCTTCCAGCACCGGGCAGGTGTCAGTCCCTATACATCGTCTTGATTGACTTCGCAGAGACATATGTTTTTGTTAAACAGTCGCTTGGGTCATTTCACTGCGGCCTCTTTCAGCTACGTTAGAAATAATTTCACTTACTTGAGGCACCCCTTTTCCCGAAGTTACGGGGTTAATTTGCCGAGTTCCTTAACCACGGCTCACTCGAGCACCTTAGAATACTCTTCCCATCTACCTGTGTCGGTTTGCGGTACGAACTGATAAAACTCTTCTGTACGAAGATTTTCTCGGCAGTATGATTACGGTTAGTTTGTTGGCAAAGCCATCCCGTTCGTATCTCGACCTTAAGAAAGTGCGGATTTGCCTGCACTTTCAGTCTACTTACTTAGACCACCTAATCCACCAGGTGGCTAACCTTCACTCCTGCGTCCCTCCTTACAGTCAAACGATTTTTACCAGGTACAGGAATATTAACCTGTTTTCCATCACCTACGCTTTTCAGCCTCGGCTTAGGGTTCGACTAACCCTGAGATGACTAACATTGCTCAGGAAACCTTAGATTTTCGGTGGATCGATTTTTCATCGATCTTATCGTTACTTATGCCTACATTTTCTTTTCTATGCGCTCCAGCATAGTTCACACTACACCTTCAGTGCACATAGAATGTTCCCCTACCACTCCGACAAGTCGGAGTCCATAACTTCGGCAGATAGTTTTAGTCCCGAGTATTGTCGACGCTAAGTCGCTTGACTAGTGAGCTATTACGCACTCTTTAAATGAATGGCTGCTTCTAAGCCAACATCCTAGTTGTCTAAGCAACTCAACATCCTTTCTCTGTTAACTATCATTTGGGGGCCTTAGTTGATGGTCTGGGTTGTTTCCCTTTTGGCTACGAAGCTTATCCCTCGCAGCCTGACTCCCGAAGAACATGTATATGGAATTCGGAGTTTGTCTAGGTTTGGTACCGTTGTGACGGCCCTAGCCCAATCAGTGCTCTACCTCCATTACATTTTTATTCGAGGCTAGCCCTAAAGCTATTTCGGGGAATACGAGCTATTTCCGGGTTTGGTTGGCCTTTCACTCCTACCCTTATCTCATCCAAGCGGTTTTCAACCCACACTAGTTCGGACCTCCATGAGGTTTTACCCTCACTTCATCCTGGACAAGGGTAGATCACCCGGTTTCGCGTCTACCGCACATTACTTCAATCGCCCGATTAGGACTTGCTTTCGCTTCGGCTTCGTTTCTTAAAAACTTAACCTTGCAATGTACGAGTAACTCGTAGGCTCATTATCCAAAAGGCACGCTGTCATCCCGATAAATCGAGACTCCAACTGCTTGTAAGCATATGGTTTCAGGTACTATTTCACTCTCCTAATAGGAGTTCTTTTCACCATTCCCTCACGGTACTATGCGCTATCGGTTACGAGAGAGTATTTAGTCTTACCAGATGGTTCTGGCAGATTCCCACAGACTTCCACTTATTCCGTGGTACTTGGGAAACTAATCCAAAGAGATATATAACTTTCACTTAAAGGACTATCACCTTCTATGGTTGAACTTTCCAGAACATTCAGTTAGTAATATATTTTATGACTCTTCGACTTATCAGCAATTCAGTCTAATTAATTCCCACGACACCACTAACGCAACGGTTGCTTCCTTTAACACGTTAGATGGTTTAGACTTTTTCCTTTTCGCTCGCCACTACTAAGGAAATAACTATTGTTTTCTTTTCCACCAGGTACTTAGATGTTTCAGTTCCCTGGGTTGCCTTCGTATAACCTATGTATTCAGTTATAGATAACTAGACATTACTCTAGCTGGGTTGCCCCATTCGGAGATCTACGGGTCCTAGGTTATTTCCACCTATCCGTAGCATTTCGCAGGTAGTCGCGTCCTTCATCGGCTTCTCGTACCAAGGCATCCACCATATGCTCTTAGTAACTTATCCAAAATTTTTAAACACAGATAGATTTGTGCTCTCTTAAGAAACAAAAATCTATATAATTATATTTTGTTTTTCAGGCTCAGTAAAACTTTGATTCATAGAATCATTGTTTTTACTCTTTCAAATTTTCAAAGAACAATTATTGTGGAGCTAATCGGGATCGAACCGATAACCTCCGCCTTGCAAGGGCGGCGCTCTCCCAATTGAGCTATAGCCCCAAAAACTTATTCAGAATTTGGGATTAAGGTTACGCTTTACCTGCACACAACCCAAGTGGGCCTGAGTAGAGTTGAACTACTGACCTCACGCTTATCAGGCGTGCGCTCTAACCATCTGAGCTACAGGCCCAAATAAATTCCTTAGACAACAAAAATTTATCTTTTTTAGAGATAAATATTTTAGCCTGAGCATCATCATTATAAGAACAAAAACAGAAAGAGTGAGAGCCAGTAATAACATAGTCGTAGATTACTCTTAGAAAGGAGGTGATCCAGCCGCACCTTCCGGTACGGCTACCTTGTTACGACTTAGCCCCAGTCACCGGTTTTACCTTAAACAGTTTCCTCTCCGATAAATCGGAGTCAGAATACTGGCTTTGGGTACCCCCGGCTTCCATGGCTTGACGGGCGGTGTGTACAAGGCCCGGGAACGTATTCACCGTGGCGTGCTGATCCACGATTACTAGCAATTCCAACTTCATAGAGTCGAGTTTCAGACTCCAATCCGAACTGAGGATGCTTTTAAAGGATTGGCTCCACCTTGCGGCTTAGCAACCCATTGTAACACCCATTGTAGCACGTGTGTAGCCCTAGGCGTAAGGGCCATGCGGACTTGACGTCATCCCCACCTTCCTCACTACTTGCGTAGGCAGTCCTATTAGAGTGCTCAGCATAACCTGGTGGCAACTAATAGTAGGGGTTGCGCTCGTTGCGGGACTTAACCCAACACCTCACGGCACGAGCTGACGACAGCCATGCAGCACCTGTACAAGTGCCATTGCTGGAGGGGTACTTTCATACCCTGTCACTTGCCTTTCAAGCCTAGGTAAGGTTCTTCGCGTTGCATCGAATTAAACCACATGCTCCACTGCTTGTGCGGGCCCCCGTCAATTCCTTTGAGTTTCAACCTTGCGATCGTACTTCCCAGGTGGAATACTTAATGCGTTAGCTGCGGCACTGAGTTAAAAACCCAACACCTAGTATTCATCGTTTACAGCGTGGACTACCAGGGTATCTAATCCTGTTTGCTCCCCACGCTTTCGCGCCTCAGCGTCAGTATCGGACCAAGAGACCGCCTTCGCAACTGGTGTTCTTCCAGATATCTACGTATTTCACCACTACACCTGGAATTCCGTCTCTCTCTCCCGAACTCAAGAATGAAAGTATCAAAGGCAGTTCTACAGTTAAGCTGTAGGATTTCACCACTGACTTTCCATTCCGCCTGCGCGCCCTTTACACCCAGTAAATCCGGACAACGCTTGCCCCCTACGTATTACCGCGGCTGCTGGCACGTAGTTAGCCGGGGCTTTCTCTGAGGGTACAGTCATACTAAGCTCCAAACTTAGTTATTCTTCCCCTCTAACAGGAGTTTACAATCTTACGACCTTCATCCTCCACGCGGCGTTGCTGGGTCACCCTTGCGGGCATTGCCCAATATTCCTCACTGCTGCCTCCCGTAGGAGTCTGGACCGTGTCTCAGTTCCAGTGTGGCTGATCATCCTCTCAGACCAGCTACTGATCGCAGCCTTGGTGAGCCGTTACCTCACCAACAAACTAATCAGACGCAAGCTCATCTTTAGGCGTTACGCAAACTTTAACAACATCACCATGCGGTGCCGCTGCATTATCCGGTATTAGCTCCGATTTCCCGAAGTTATTCCGAACCCAAAGGTAGATTACTTACGTGTTACGCACCCGTACGCCACTTTACTAAAGATATTGCTACCTCGTTCTCGTAGACTTGCATGTGTTAAGCACGCCGCCAGCGTTCGTCCTGAGCCAGGATCAAACTCTCCGTAGTAGAGTTTAAATTTTTTGTAATCTTGGCGTTAAGACGCAAGTTAAACTATGGAATTAACTGGCTATTATTTTATTTCTCACTCTTTCAAAGAACAATTACTTCATTTAAGAAGGGATGTAAATTTAATTTTTCATTAAACTAAAGTCAAGTAAACGATAGCGTAAATTAAATTAAAAACGTAAAATCAAAATAAAATCATTAAAAGCATTTTCAAATGAAGCTTACAAATATTGAGGATAAAAAATTAAAAGTCAAGTTTTTTATTTAGTTATTTGGAAAATTAATAATATTACAGTTGCAATACTTCCAATAATGCTAAAATATCCGCCCCATTCCATAGCAGTTGTTCGAAAAGATTTTATTCTTTCTTTTGGAACAAAGACAAAATCGCCATCCTCTATTAAAACATCTTTAGCAGCAGGGATCCAGTTTTTTGAACTTCCTTTTATTATCATAATTTCATCTTCCGCATATTTACCAATACCACCTGCCTCAGTTAGATAATACTGATAATCTTTATCTTTAACAAATTTAATAAATCCGGGATTTGCAACCTGACCAAAAACATAAACTGTACTAGTTAATGGAGGGATTATAATAACATCTCCACTCTCTACTATAAAGTTATTAATTTCAGAATCTTCATCGTAGATTTTCGAAAAATCTATTGCACTACCTTCATTAAGAACTCTGTATTGATTTTCAGTTTCGAAATAATACTTATCTTCTTCAACTAAATTAGACATTCTAAACATCATTGCTTGTTCAAAATCCACCATTTTTTCCAACAGTTCCTGATTCCTGGTGACAATATCATCATCTAATTTAATCCCATATTGTTTCTCCAATAAAGGGGTGATACTATTACCTCTAAAAAGCCTGGAACGTTTTAATGAAGCATTTTTTGTAAACCCTTTTGCTAATTTTATAACATCTCCAATTTTTGTAGTGTTTTTTGTAATAGGAATATAGCCAGGCTGATTAACCTCCCCGAGTATTAAAACATAAAAATCTTTTCTTTGAGTTTCATTGGATTCAACAATTATCTGATCACCACGTTTTAGTTCTACATCATTTGGTAATTGAATTTTTATTTCTTCTTTCTTTTGACCATCATAGCTTAATCTATTTATCAAAACTTCTTTTACATTTTCGAAAGCCGGATTAATACCCATTGACAACTCTAATGCATCAGATAACTTATCACCTTCTACAAAAAAATATTTGCCGGGTCTATTAACTGCGCCTCTGATTACAAAAAAGTTTCTCTCAATATCATAAGGTGGAAAGATTATCACATCATCATTTTTTAAATATGGATTATTATTAAAATCACCAAGTAATCTAAACTTTTCAAGATCAAGTGTTATTTCCTCACCATTAGACCGTTTGAGCAAAATACCTCTTAGAGAATACTTTGACAAATCTTCTTTTACTTTTTTTAATATCTCTTCATCCTGAACATTTGTTAAACTTCTTGAAACAGCTTCGTTATAAATTCTTGTAACAAATTGATCGACTCTTTCAGTGATCAACGCAGGGAATGAACCAGTCAAAGGGAATGTTCCGCCAATTGTAACACTAATACCCGAAAGAGATAGCATACTTTGTTGTTCCCGAGAAATAGTTTGACTAAAGTTCAAAGTTGAAAATATCAACAGAAATAATAAAATCAGTTTATTCATTTTTTAATTATATCCTATCTGAATATTGTTTATTGTAATAATTCTGATACTCACCTGAAACAATTCTTTCCCACCATTTTTTATTTTTGAGATACCATTCAATTGTGTTCACTATAGCAGATTCAAAATTAAACTCAGGTTTCCATTTCAAATCATTTTGAATTTTACTTGAATCAATTGCATATCTTTTATCATGTCCTGGCCTATCTTTTACAAATTGAATTAGCTCTTCAGATTTATTGAGGTTCTTTAAAATAATTTTCACAATCTCAATGTTTGGCATTTCATTGCCAGCACCGATATTATATACTTCGCCTATCTTACCATTTTCAAATACTAGTTCAACTGCTTTGTTATGATCAATTACATAAATCCAATCTCTTACATTCATTCCGTCACCATAAACAGGAAGCTTTTTATCTTTTAGTGCATTCAAGATCATTAACGGAATTAATTTTTCAGGAAATTGCAGCGGTCCATAATTATTTGAACATCTTGTTATTAAAGTAGGCAATCCATAAGTATGATTGAATGACTGTACCATCATATCAGCAGAAGCTTTGCTTGCTGAATAAGGACTATTAGGTGCAACAGGAGTTTTTTCAGTAAATAAACCTGTTGGGCCCAAACTACCATATACTTCATCGGTTGATATTTGTAAGAATCTTTCTACATTAAATCTTTTTGCTGCTTCCAATAAGACATTGGTGCCAATAACATTAGTTCTAAAAAAAATTTCTGAGCCCAGAATACTTCTATCAACATGGGATTCTGCAGCAAAGTTTATTACATATTTTATTTTATACTTTTCAAAGATATAATTAACTAATTCGCTGTTTACAATATCACCTTTTATGAAAGTATAATTTTTTTTTGATTCCACTTCTTTTAGATTTTCAAGATTTCCGGCGTAAGTAAGTTTATCTAAATTAACTATAAAATAATCATCTCTTTTATTTAAGATGTAATTAATAAAATTACTGCCAATAAATCCCGCTCCGCCTGTTACTAAAATATTTTTCATAATTAAAACGCAAAAAATCCGGCAAGGATGCCAGCCTGAATAAAAAAGCCATCCGACTTTAAATCAGATGGAATGCCAGTTATAGATTGACCATTTTCAGTTTTCCAGGAATTCCCGAATGATAACTGATAACCAACACCTAAACGAAAAGCTAAGAATCTATAAAATGGAACTTCCATATTAAGGGTTGGAGAAAATATCCAAAAGTTGTTTTCAATTTTCCTGGAAACATTTGTGGTTGATCCGTTATCAATTTCATTCCAGATGTTATTCCAGCTAAATTTTCCATCATTATGATAAAGCTCGATGTTCATACTTCCTGCGGCTAATGTTCCGCCGATTGATACACCTATATTTTTGATAAATGGAAGCGTATATTCTACTGTAATGCCTCCTCCACCAATAGAGTAAATGGCTTCTTGATTAATATTATTTACTGAAGATGTTTTTGAAGTTGAACCTCCGAATCCCATTCCACCAATTCTTAAGTTTTTTACAAATCCTATGTATAGAAATCCCGCTCCACCAGTTGTAAATAATCCACTTGTAGAAAATTCCGGAATACCAACTTCTTTTAGCTTTACATTAAGCTGATCAACATTTGGGATTTGCCAGCAAGCAATAAATCCACCGCCGCCACCAAAAGGTGCATCAAAATATTTATTAGTTTGGGGATAAGAAAAAAAACTAATTGCAAATGTTAAAATCAAGCTTAAAAAATATTTCATAATTCTTTCATAATTTCTTGATAAATTTACCAAAGTAAGTAAGATTTTCAAAAGAATACTAACTGACGAATGCGAAAATATAGAGTAACTGGAAATATATTAGTGTAATTTTTAATCAACAAAATTTATGAAGATATTAATTACAGGCGGAGGCGGATCACTTGGACAATACCTGAATATTCAGTTGTCGAAGCAGCATAATATTTTTACAATCTACAACTCAAATGCTGGAAATTGTAGAGAGTTTAATTCGGGCAAAGTAAATATTTTAATTTATGATGAGCTTAAAAGTGTTTTTGAAACACAAAGGCCTGATGTTGTAATTCACACAGCGGCAATTACTTCTACAATTCCGAATAAAAACATTTCATCAAAACTATTTTACGATTTAAATGTAAATGCAACTGCAAGAATTGCGGAACTCTGTGATCTGTATAAAGCGAAATTAATTTATACATCTACTGATTTGGTCTATGCCGGTTATAGCGGCTCAATGTTGACTGAAAGTGCAAAACTGATTCCGGTTTCTCTTTATGCTGAAACGAAACTAATGGGGGAAGTTAAGATTCAACAAACCTTTGATAATTATATAATACTAAGAACAGCTTTGTTATTTGGCATCGGTCTTAATCATTCTCAAAATCATTTTCATAAAATGTTAAATGACTTGAAGGATAAAAAGGAAGTTAAATTATTTACTGATCAGTATAGAACTCCACTTTCTTTGAAAGAGGCAGCAAGAATGATTAATGATCTGTTAAATAATAATATAAAATCAGAAGTAATTAATTTTGGTGGACCAGAAAGAGTATCACGATATGAACTTGGAGAAAGATTGTGTGAACTGTTCAAACTTGATAAAAACCTTCTAGTAAAAATTATTATGGACGAGGTTCCAGCATTACCTAAAGTTGAAGATGTATCTATGAATACTGACAAACTAAAATCTTTCGGGATAAAGCAAAATAGTTTGGATAAAATGATTTTGGAAGTTTGACTTATCTTTATAGATGCTCCGCAAAGAAGGTATCATATATTTTTTTTGTTTATCCGATTTCATTCGACTCTCTCAAATAATCCAATACTTGTTTGCTTATTTCCATCTTTATCAAAACTAAAAAATGTTACTTTAATACTTTCTCCTGAATCAGATAAAACGGCAGTTTCCTTAAATATTATTTTTCCATCCTTTTTTGCGGTGCCTTCAATAACATTCGGACTCAAAAGGCGGTAGGACTCTGTATCAGCTAATGGAGTCCCTTTCACCGGATAATCAGTTCCGTCCAATTTTCCATTAAATGATATATTGAGACATTCTCCTTTATCATTAATAATTTCTTCAATCATATTAATATAAATTCCATCTGTATCTATTGATACAGTTTGACTTTTCGTAATAGGAGGAATATCAGATTCTCTTAAATTTAACTTCCAGCTACCGTTAAAATCTTTTTTAACTATTGCAGCACCTTTTATTTGTTATCCTTCTTTTGTTTGCATTGCAGGCGGCACTTGAGATGTCTGTTGGTAAATGACAATCCATTGATTGTCAATTTTTCTAAAAATCATTGTTACACAAAAATCAACCGTCAATTGTTCGCCTGTCTTAAATATCATCTCAAATTTTCCTAGCCAAGGAAATATTACAATATTATCTGGCAGGAATCTGAATTCTTCTTTAATAGTTGTAACCTTTAAAGAAGTAAGGGTGTTAAACCACGCAGCATGTTCATCCTTAGCCCTTTGGTAATTTACCATTGATCCTTGAACTGTAAAAAGAATGAAATCAGGCGAATTCAAATAAGGTTTAAAGGAAGTCTCAGCATTCAGGTTTTCAAGTCCCTGAGTGATTGATTTGACGACATCTTTAATTTCTTTTTTTGCAGTCTCCTGTTCCTGATTCGTCATTTGAGTAGGTTCTTGTTTTACGCATCCGAAAAGCAAGAACAAAGTCAATACAAATAAAAGATTTATTTTCATAGCAGTCTCCTGTAAAAGTGATTATTTTCTTTCTCAGTAGTTCTGCTTCGGGAAAAGTAATATTGATGTGTCATCTCCAGAGAATTAAGAAGAAAGATGGCTCCAACTTATCGCCCTCTCGGAGTAGAAAATTATTTCTATATGAAACTTGAATTATTTTTTTGCCAAAGTCAAAAACTATCGATTTGTAATTGGCAAATAAAATTTTGGTAAAACATTGTAATTTGACTTCAGTTCTAGGACAGCATTTTAGCTCTACTATAAATAGAAATAATCTGATTTATTATTTACTATAACGACATTTGTCGCTATTTAAAGTTTAGGTCATATGACCACAGGAGACTAAATTTATGTAACAAATTCAGAGGTCTCCTATGGATAAAATTCATAATAATGATGCTTACGGTCTTAAGCGTCTCGAGTCTAAAAACGCTAA
>JAKIZM010000044.1 GCA_022708025.1 Bacteroidota bacterium
TCAAAATGTTATATGAACAATCACCTTTAGCTCAATAAAGACAGTCATAAGGAAGAATTTTGAAGAAATAATTATTTGTCCGTTAAATTATCTTTGTTTTTATGTCCTATATCGGATTTGAGATTAAATGTAAAGTTAGGAGAAAGCATACTTGATTATATATTTGCAAAGAGCGGATATAATTCATCTATGGGAATTGCTCAGATAAAAATTAATACTGCAATATGGATTGAAGAACAAACACATAATCCGGGAAGTCGGTTTTATCTTGGCAGTGAAATTCAGAATAAAATATTTATAAGCAGAAACAGAGGAGAAATTATAGATAGACTTGAAGATTCTGAAAAAAATATATTTTATGCATCCTGTTATATAGCAATGATAATGAAGTTGTGGCAGCCAATTCTTGAAATTATAGAATCAGGCAGTAATAAAGCAGGAATAATCGCGACAATTTACTCACTTGGGATTATTGATGAGAATGGAAAAGTAAGAGAACCTCACATAAATGCTCGTATGAATAATTTTGGAAAAACTGCACAGGAATTTTATCATTCATTTTTATTGAGAGATGTTTTTAATTAAACTGATTCTGTGCTAATCTAAATTTACCATAAACAATTGCTCATTATTTTAATCTGTTTAATAAGTGCAATTCTATTCATAGTTTCAGTACGATTAAGCTTAAATATAATTTTTTTATAAAGAGTTATTAATTAAAAATCCTTTAATATTAAAAAGCCCGATTTTTTGCATAAATCGGGCTTCCTTTACATTGCAATCCCTTCGTTTTGAGGTTATATTTGTAACTTATTTTTTGAGGAGTTTTGTAGCAAAGAATGATTTTCCACAAAAGTGTATTTTATTATCTGTTTGTATTCGCAATTGTTTTTTCTCATTTAGCTTTTCCACAGGTTATTTTTCGGGATCTTCCAAATTATAAACTTAATTCGTCTGATCAGTTTTTATTTGATATAAGCAGTTCACGAGATATAATTCCTTTAAACGGAACCTGGAAAGTTTATACCGCTGATGATAAGAAAAAAGAAAAAGTAAATGTGATTATTCCATCTGTGTTTGAAGGAAAAGGTGAGTTTGTTTTTGAAAAGAGTTTTAATTTAACCAGCAAACAGATAGACAACAATAAAATTTCTCTTAACTTTTTCGGAATAAATTATTCTGCGGATATTTCTGTAAACAATGCAATCATTTATCGTCATCCGGGAGGTGAGTTTCCTTTTTCACTTCCGATTCCAAGAGATCTGCTAAGGTCTGATAAAGCAAATGTTATTTCAGTAAAACTGTTTTATGAACTGGATGCATTAAACACAATTCCGTTAAAACAAAGATTTTTATTTCCGCAAAATTTGGGCGGTATTATCAGAGATGTATTTCTACACTTAACACCAAATGTTAGTATAACTGATTTTAGTTTTAAAAAAGATATTGATATTAAAACCAACAAAGCACTTATTTCCATACAATCTGTAGTTGATAATAAAGAGTTTCGAAAGATTCCTGATTCACTTGGGGCAAAATCCGATTTTGTGTTGAAGTCGCAGATTCTTTCAAAGGATGGTGCAAGTGTTATAGCTTCGGAACAGAATACATTCAGATTAGATCCGAGTAAACGAATTGAAATTAAAAATAATCTTACAATCAGTTCGCCTGTTTTATGGTCGCCGGATAATCCTTACAGCTATATTATAAGACTGGAATTATATCAGGGCGATCAATTAGTTGATAGAAGTGATAAAAGTATTGCGCTTTACAGTCTTCAGTTATCTGAAAATAATTTTATTCTGAATGGAAAAGATTTATATATATACGGTGTTACTTATTCAGCATCTGATTTTCAATACGGGAGCCTTTCTTCTTACGAAAGAATGGAAAGTGATCTTGCTTTAATTAAACAAGCAGGATTTAACGCGGTAAGATTTTCCCGTGAACTTCCTCATCCATATTATTTAAGATTGTGTGAGAAGCTTGGATTATTAGCATTTGTTGAACTTCCGTTGTCAAACTTACCCGAAGGTTTGGCAGCATCACAAAATTTTGTTGAAAGAAGTAAAAATTATTTATCGGGATTACTTTCTGCGTATAGCGATTATTCTGCTATTGCAGGAGTTGGTTTCGGTTCAGGTTATCTTTTTAGTTCTGATAAGCATCGTGCATTGCTTTCAAATTTGGCTGAACAGGTTAAGAAAAGTAAAAACACAATTACTTATGCTTCATTCTTTGACTTTGGTTATCAGGAAATAAGCAATCTTGATATCTACGGAATTGAATTATTGAACAAGCAGCCAGGTGATGTTCAGTCTGAAGTTGAGAATCTTAAAAATGCAGTTGGTACCGGAAAATTATTTATCGGCGAAGCAACTTATGTTGTTAATATCGGTCAGACAGACGGTTATGTAAATAAATTTTCTTACGAAGCACAGGCAAAATTTTTTGATGATATGTTCAGCTTTTATGAAGAAAATCAACTTACAGGTTTTTTTGTTAATACAATGTATGATATAAGAGGAAATTATCGTTCAATAATTTCCGGATATAATAAAGATAATGTTTATAATATTGGTTTAGTCAGCGAAGACAGAAAACAGGATAGGCTTGCATTTAAGATACTATCTGCAAGGATGAAAAATACTGAAAAGGTAACAATTCCGATCGGCAGCGAAAAAGATGATGCGCCGATGATATTTATTGTTACAGGTTTAGTGCTTGCATTATTAATGGGTGTGCTTGTTAATTCAGGAAGAAAATTCAGGGATGATGCTTCCCGCGCACTTCTTCGTCCGTATAATTTTTTTGCAGATGTCCGCGATCAAAGAATAATTTCTGCATATCATTCTTTGTTTTTAGGAGCTATAATATCACTGGTGATATCCTTAATCCTTGCAAACTTATTTTATTATATAAGAAACAATGTTCTGTTTGAAAGAATTATACTTTCTTTCGGAAGTCAGAATTTAATAGCAGGAATAAGCTATCTTGCCTGGAATCCGGTTAATGCACTGATCTGGTTATTCGTTATTTCTATCAGTATGATGTTCTTACTGACGATTGTAATTACAGCATGCTCCTTTTTCGTCAGGACAAAAGTTTATCTCTCAAGTGTTTTCTTTACTATTGTATGGTCGCTGCTTCCGGTGGTGCTTTTAATTCCGCTTGGTATTGTGCTTTACCGATTGCTCAATACTGGTGCAGGAAATATTTATATCTACATATTTTTGATTTTATTTTCATTATGGATGCTTTACCGTTTGTTGAAAGGCATTTCAGTTATATTTGATGTTAATGCCGGCAGTATCTACTTTTATGGATTGCTTACAATTGCGTTAATTAAATTAATTATATTCATTTATTTTGAAGTTAATAACTCAGTGTTTCAGTATTTAAAATTGGCTTTAAAACAGTTTAATATATTCGGATAAGATTATTGTATTTATCAAAGCTTGAAATATTCGGGTTCAAATCTTTTGCACAAAAAACTCAGATAAATTTTAACCATGGAGTAACTTCAATCGTTGGTCCGAATGGCTGTGGAAAAACCAATGTTGTTGATGCATTAAGATGGTGCCTTGGTGAACAAAAGAGTTCAACGCTGAGAAGCGATAAAATGGAAAATGTTATTTTCAACGGCACTGCTAACCGCAAGCCAATGGGAATGGCAGAAGTATCATTAACTATTGAAAATACAAAAGGCATTCTTCCAACTGAATATACCGATGTTACTATTACCAGAAGAATTTTCAGGTCAGGTGAAAGCGAATATCTTTTAAATAAAAACATCTGTCGTTTAAAGGATATTACAAATCTTTTTATGGATACCGGAATTGGCGCTAATGCATATTCTGTTATAGAATTGAAAATGGTTGAAACAATCCTGAGTAACAAAGCAGAAGAGCGGCGCACAATGTTCGAAGAAGCTGCCGGAGTTAATAAATACAAATTAAGAAGAAGATTAGCTTTACGAAAACTTGATGATGTTAAAGCTGATTTAACCCGTGTTAATGATATTGTATCTGAAGTTGAAAGAAAGGTTTCATCACTTGAAAGACAGGCGAAACGTGCTGATAGACATAATGTTTTAACATCTCAGTTAAGAGAATCGGAAATTGATCTTTCTGAAAGAGAACTTGCCTTATTTACTCTGAGGATTAATGAATCGAGAGTTTTGAAAGATGAGAATTTTAAAAAGAAAATTCAGTTTGAATCTGAGATATCAAAATTTGAAGATGAAATAAAAGATGCCAGTCAAAGACTCATTTCAATCGAGAGCGAGCTTAAAGAAAAAAGAAATGAAATAACACTTCAGACAGAAAAAATATTTAATGTTCAAAACTCTATCTCATTAAATAATGAACGGAAGAATTCTTTAGCTAAAAACAAAGAACGGTTTTTATCTGAGCTTGAGGAATTAAATATTCAGTTAGAAAGTGCTAAAACAATAATTGAAAAAGGAAGTTCTACAATTGCAGATATTGCTGAACAGATTATTCAGAATGAACAGGAAAAGAAAACACTCGATCATAATGTTGAGGTGCAGTTAGGATTTTTAGAACAGAAGAAAAATTTACTCAAAGAACAATCTGATCTGCTGCTTGAAAAGTTTAAAGAAATTACCGGAAGAGAAAACGAGCTTCGTAATACAATTGCTATACTTGAATCTAAACAGGTTAATATTAGAAAGCTGAATGATAAAATTCAGGCGTTAACAAATACTATTGCCAAAACAGTTGGGTTTGTAGAAGAATTAGGTAATGAAAAAGATGATATCCAGGAAAAGATTTCTAATGCTGAAAAAGAATATTTAAAACAGCAGCAGGAAAAAGAAAATATTGAACAGCAGATTTCTAAACTGAAAGAACACGAACTTGAAAAACGAACTCTTATAAAGTCAATTAAAGATAAAATCGTTTTCATTCAGAATCTTATTGATAATCTTGAAGGTGTATCAAAAGGGGCTAAAGCTTTGCTTGATAACAGAAGCTGGTCAAAGAACGGAAGCTCTATACTTGCCGATATTGGTGATTCAGATGAAAGACACCGTTTTGCAGTTGAAGCTGCACTAAAAAATAATCTGAATAATGTGCTTGTGGAATCTTTGGATGAATTAAAAAGAGGAATTGAATATCTAAATAACAATAATATCGGTAAAGCTTCATTTTATTATCCCCATTTTGAAGAGCTTAACGGCAAAGGTTTTCTTAATAAGATTCAGCAGTTTTCTGATAACCGGAAAGCAAAAAAGCTTGAACGTGAATCAGGATTTGTTGTCTGGGCAAGCGATTCAGTTAAGGCAAATGAAAAATGGATGCAGTTTTTCAAAAAGATACTTAAGAATATTTGTATTGTCAGAAATCTTGAAACAGCTTTTGCTTTATTTCCAAGATACTCATCGTTTAGTTTTGCAACATTAAATGGAGATTTCGTATCAAGAGACGGAGTGGTTGAAGCAGGTTCTGCGCCAAGACCGGATGATTCTTTGTTTGGAAGAAAACAGTTTCTGGAAAGCCTGTTGGTTGAATTTCCTAAACGTGAATCTGAGTTAACTTCAATTCAGAATATGATATCAGAAAAAGAAAATCTGCTTAATACAATTGATCTGAAAGTATTATCTGAGCAGGGAAGACTTCTTGTTAATGATCTTTCCAATGTTGAAAAACAACTTGCACAATTTGAATTTGAAAAGAAAAAAGCTGAAGATGAAATAGAAAAAATCCAAAGTGAAATTAAAGAACACGCTGCTGAATCCAATCTTTTAGATAACAAAAAAATAAAACTTGAATCTTTGTTAAATACAGAAATTGCTTTGCGTGATTCCGAAGAAAGAAAGAGACAAACACTTGAAGATGAATACAGGGATTTTGAAAAAGATTATAATCAGATATTGAACCGGAGAAACGAGCTTAATATAAATATAGAAAGATTAGTCGGAGAAAAACGAAATACCGAAAATGCAATTAAGCGTGCTGATGAATCAATCTTATCAATTACAAATTCAATAGCTAAAAGAAAAGATGATATTGAATTTGCTTCAGCCGAGACTGCAAAGATAGAAACAAGCTTGGAAACTTTGCT
This sequence comes from Bacteroidota bacterium, assembly GCA_022708025.1. Lineage (GTDB taxonomy): Bacteria > Bacteroidota > Ignavibacteria > Ignavibacteriales > Ignavibacteriaceae > IGN3. Next base: position 6,088 of record JAKIZM010000044.1, read on the forward strand.
GAATAAACTGACGGAACTTGATTCAGTTAAAACAACTCTTAATAATCAATTGGGTGAAATTGAATCAAGATATCAGACTTTAAGAGGCGAAGTGAACAATAAAGAATCATCCTTGCGTGTTTTACGCAAAGAGCGTGAAGCAGTTTCCGAAACTATCCATAATATGGATATGACTATCAGGGAACTTGATATTAAAAGCGTTAATCTGATTGATCATATTAAAGAAAATTATTCTTTAACTCTTGAGAAAAAAGATTTCGATGATCTGTTAACCTTCGATTTTAAACAAAGATCTGAAGAGGTATCGGAATTAAAAACTAAAATAAAAAATCTTGGTCCGATTAATCTCGTTGCTCATTCTGAATATGAGGAAGAAAGAGAAAGACTTGAATTCCTTCATAAGCAGAGAGATGATTTAGTAGAATCTGAAAAAGATGTAATAAAAACAATTGAGGAAATCAATAACACGGCTCAAGCACAATTTTCTGAAACATTTGAAAAGATCAGAGGTAATTTTATCAAAATTTTCAGAACACTGTTTGATCCCGGTGATGAAGCAGATTTAAGGATTGAAGAAAGTGCCGATCCGCTTGAAGCAAAAATAGAGATAATAGCAAAACCAAAAGGTAAAAGACCAACATCGATTGAACTTTTATCTGGCGGAGAAAAAACATTAACTGCAATTGCTTTGTTATTTGCAATCTATCTTGTAAAGCCAAGTCCGTTTTGTATTCTTGATGAAATTGATGCACCGCTTGATGATGCAAACATAGATCGCTTTACAAGAATATTAAATGAGTTTAGTGCAAACACACAATTTATTGTGGTTACACATAATAAAAGAACAATGGAAGCAGCAAGTGCATTGTATGGTGTTACTATGCAGGAAGAAGGTGTTTCAAAATTAGTAAGTGTAAAATTTAATGAAGATCTGGATTTTGTTAATAATTAATTTGTATTGAATATATATTGAAGAAAAACACTTTACATATCTTCTTTTACATTTTGGTATTAGCTGTAATAATATTTTTTCCAAATAATATTTGTGCTCAATGGGTTAATGATCCGTCAGCTAATACTAAACTTGTTATTGATCCTGTTGATCCTGTAAACATTACTGCTTACAGTGATTTAGAAGGCGGCGGATATGTTTTCTGGGAAGATAAAAAAGGAATTCAAAGCAAAGATATTTATTACATAAGATTTGATAAACAAGGTGAAGTTCGTTTCAGAGGCGATGGTAAAGCAATTTCTACAAGAACTGGTGTAAAAGAAAATCCGGTTGCAGTTGTCGGACCATTTGGTAACGCTTTGGTTTTATGGAGCGGTAAAGAAAAAAACAATTCGGAATTATTTATTCAGAAATTAAGCAAAACCGGTTTAAGACTCTGGAAAAATGAAGGCATTCAATTAACAGAAACCAGATCAGAAAAATCTGGTTATTCTCTTTGTGTTGATAAAAAAGGAATTATTCACGTTAGTTACGTTATTAAAACAAATACTTCTCCGGCAAAATATACTGTTAAGTATCAATCCTTGGATGTGAACGGAAAATTTTTGAGTGACTCTCTTAAAGGGGATTTATACAGTTCCGGAAACAGAATAACCGATACAGAAATAATTCCGGATAATAAAGGCGGTAAATATATTTTCTGGCTTGAAACTCAAAAAAATAAGATGCTGCTTCGCACTCAGTATATTGATTCAACAGGTTCAAGAAAATGGGGAGTAAAACCATTGAATATTTCCAAGGAAAATAACAGTGTGATTAATTATACTGTTGGAAAACTTGGTAATGGTATTTACACTGCGTTTACTTATCAGGGAACGAATAAAATTATATATCAGAATTTAATTTCTGCAAACGGAGCATTACTCTGGGGAAATGATGGAATATTGTTAACCTATAAAGCAGGCAGTCAGACGAATCCTCAATTTGCATTTATTGATTCAACGGTAGTTGTAAGCTGGACAAATGAATTTGAAAAATCTAAAGATGTTTTTATTCAGAGATTTGATTTAAGCGGAAAAAGACTTTGGGGAAATAACGGAAAACGTATAATTGATATTAAAGGAAATCAGTTCGGGCAAAGAATTGTCCATAATCAAAAGGGAAGTATAATTTTAGCCTGGATTGATAAAAAACCAAATTCAGCAGCAACAAATCTTTTTATTCAGAAAGTAAGTACCGAAGGTAAATTGCTGTGGGATTCTCTGGGTGTAACAATCTCATCATCTAAAGAAATAGAAAAAAGTTATTTAAATCTTATTTCAGATGGTGAAGGCGGGGCAATTGCTGTTTTCAAGGGAACGCTGAACAGGAAAAATGAAATTTACGGACAAAGAATTTTCAGCACCGGAACTTATGCATCACAAATGCTTGGGTTTAATACTGAAGTTATTGATGATTCAGTTAAACTTTGCTGGTATGCTGCAAATGAAAACAATGATGTTGAGTATGATATTTACAGATCAAACACTGAAGATGCTGCTGAAGATCAATGGGAATTTATAGCTTTATTAAAGAAGATAAATCAGTCTGCTAATAACTATTATGAGTTTTATGATACACCGGATGTAAGCGGAATATTTTATTACAAGGTTGCACAAAAGATTAATAATACCAATCCGCGTTATTCTAATATTGAATGTGTTAATTATTTCAGGGATTCGGAGACAATAATTCTTGGACAAAATTCTCCCAATCCATTCTCGGATAGCACAATAATAAATTTTTATTTACCCAAAAGTGAAGAAGTAACTTTTGAATTTTTTAACAGCAACATTGAAACGATTAAAAAAGTTGAAGATGTTGAGTGCCGGACCGGTAAAAATGAAATAACTTTTAAAGCAGAAGATCTGCCTGCCGGGATTTATTTCTACAAACTTAAAGCAGGAAGATTTGTTGATGTAAAAAAAATGATCATTACTGATTAATGAAAAAGCGTGAGATAAAAATATTCGTTGATTTCGATGGCACCATTACACTGCAGGATATTGGTGAAGCAATATTTAATAAGTTTGGAGATGCTCAAAGGGTTGATAAAATAATAACTAATTTGTTAGAGGATAGAATTTCTTCAAAACAATGCTGGGATGAATTGTGTGATTGTGCAGGTGCTGTTAATCCGGATGAACTTGTTGATTTTGTAAACACGATGGAGATAGATCAATCATTTATTTCGTTTAACGAATTTTGCAGTGAAAATAATCTTGAGATAATTGTGTTAAGTGATGGTTTTGATTTTTATATAGATAAAATGTTTGTGAAGTACAAACTGGAAGGATTGAAATATTATTCTAATAATCTGAAGGTAGAGGTGAACGGTCGTTTATCAGCAGGATATCCGCATTATGATGCTGATTCGCCAACAAGTGCAAACTGTAAAAGAAATCATATAATAAACCACAGCAGCGACGAAGATTATACAGTTTATATCGGTGATGGAAATTCAGATAAAGAAGCTGCACAGTATTGTGATTTTATTTTTGCCAAAAAAGATCTTGCACGGTTTTGCTCAATGGAAAGGATAAGCTTTTATCCGTTTAATGATTTTAATGATGTTCAGAATAAACTTGTTGAGTTAATGAATAAGAAGAATTTAAGAAAAAGACATCAGGCTCAATTAAAAAGAAGGTCAGCTTATTTAGCGGAATAAAATATGAGTAGTATTGCAGAAAAAATATTTAAATACAGAAGTTACACTCCGATTCCGTTTTTGATTCTTATGCTGATTTATGCAAATGCTTCTTTAACAAGTGTAATTGTTGGATTAGCAATTGCTTTAGTGGGCGAGTTAATCAGACTTTGGGGAGTCAGCTGGGCAGGCAGTGAAACAAGAACAACCGGTGCTGGTGTTGGCGGAACTTTTCTGGTTATCAGCGGTCCGTTTGCTCATGTTCGTAATCCGCTTTATGTTGGTAATATTTTAATTTATCTCGGATTAGGAATTATGTCGATGGCATTATTTCCATATCTGCAAATTGTTGCAATAATATTTTTCTTCTTTCAGTATTATATGATCGTTAAAGAAGAAGAAAATTTTTTGAAAATTAAGTTTAAAGATGATTATCAGGATTATCTTAAAAATGTCCCAAGATTTGGATGGCGATTAACTCCTTATAAAAATAATTCGGTAACTCAGCCGGAGTTTATTTTATCTAAAGGATTAAAGTCTGAAACGAGATCATTACAGGCTTTTGGAATTGCAGCTTTGTTAATTGTTATTAAATCTTGTTTAAGTTATAACAATATATTGTAATGAATAACAACGTCTTAATAATTGCAGGAGAAGCATCAGGCGATCTTCACGGTGCATCGTTAATTCGTGAGTTAAAAAAATTAGATAGTTCTTTGAAAATATTTGGAATCGGCGGCAATAAAATGCACGCTGAAGGAATGGAACTGATTTATCACATTGATAAGATGGCATTCCTGGGTTTTGTTGAGGTGATTAAACATCTGTCTTTTATAAAAAAAGTTCAGGCAAGATTGCTTGATGAGATAAAAAAGAGAAAAGTTAAACATGTCATTTTAATCGATTATCCGGGCTTTAATCTCAACATTGCTAAAAGGATAAAAAAACTTGAACCAAGACTTAAGCTGATTTATTACATTACTCCGCAGGTTTGGGCTTGGGGAAAAAGAAGAGTAAAAAAAATCAGAAATTATTTTGATAAAGTTCTGGTTGTATTTCCCTTTGAAGAAAAGTTTTTCAAAGAAAAGAATGTTAAGTGCGAATATGTTGGTCACCCATTAATTGAAGAAATTAATAATTATGATTTCATTTCCAGAGATCAGCTTAATGAGAAATTTAATCTTGATCCTGAAAAAGAAATCTTATTGATTTTAGCAGGCAGCCGCAAACAGGAAGTAAAAAGTATTTTCCCTGAAGCAGTAAAAGCAGCAGCAAAGATCTCTGATGAAATGAAAATGCAGATCGTGGTAGCTTGTGCTGAAAATCTTGATGAAAATATTTTTAATGATTTAACAGAACTTAAAAATTTTAAGGTTATTAAAAATCATACTTATGATTTATTAAAGCATGCAAGATTCGGAATTGTAAAATCAGGTACATCAACACTTGAAGCAGGATTGCTGCAATTACCGATGGTTATTGTTTATAAAACAAGCCGGCTTACATATATGATCGGTAAAACATTGGTTAAGATCAGCAATATTGGAATGGCAAATATAATTTTGGAGGAAAAAGTTGTTCCGGAATTAATTCAAAATGATGCAAATGCTGATAAAATATATAATGAAGCTAAAGGCATTTTATCAGATAAAGATTTATACGAAAATATTAAAATAAGATTAGGAAAGATTAAAGAAATTCTTGGTGAGAAAAATGCTCCCCGGAATGCAGCAAATAGTATTTATTTATTAATCAATGAACACAAAGCAAGTTAAACAAAACGCATTAAGATTTTTAGGTAATCTGATTCTAACTCATAGTTTGGATGCTTTGTGCAAAACATTAAAGGTTAGTTATAAGAATAAAAAAACTATTGAGAGTTTGAGAAAGCAGCAACAGAATTATGTTTTAGCTTTTTGGCATGATACAATGCTGCTTCCGTGGTTCTTACATAAAAATGATGGCTTTGCTGCACTTACAAGTAAAAGCAAGGATGGCGATTTACTTGCGAAGCAGTTAAAACACTGGAAGTACAAAGTTGTTCGAGGCAGCAGCAGTAAAGGCGGAGATGTAGCATTGGGTATTATGGTGGATCACGCTAAAAATGGTTATTCAATTGCTATTACACCGGATGGACCAAGAGGACCGGTACATAAATTCAAAGCCGGAGCAGTTATAACAGCAAAAAGAACCGGGGTACCTGTTGTGCTAATGGGAATTGGAATCAAATCGAAAAAGGAATTAAAAAGCTGGGATAAATTTCAGGTTCCAAATCCATTTACAAAAGTAAAAGTAATTTACTCTGAACCTGTTTATGTTGATGGAAAATTGAGTTACGATGCAACTTCAAAAGTTATTGAAGAATGTGAGAAAAAATTAAATGAGCTTCAGCTTGAAGCTGAAAAATTTTAAGAGTTTGATAAAGTTTTTAAAAATATTGCTTTCACCGTTTGTATTTGTTTACAGCGGTGTGATTAAAATCCGAAATTTGTTCTTTGATAAATCTGTTTTAAAATCTGTAAAAGTTGATGCTAAAATTATTTCTGTTGGAAATATTACCGTAGGAGGATCCGGCAAAACTCCTTTTGTTATTTATGTTGCAAACCTGCTTAAGAATTCAGGTTACAATGTTGGAGTTCTAAGTCGCGGATATGGAAGAAGATCAAAAGGTTATAAACTGGTATCTGACGGAAAAGAAATTTTAACTACGGTTGAATTTTGCGGAGATGAGATAATACAAACAGCAACAGAATGTAAAGTGCCTGCTGCTGTTTCGGAAAACCGGGTTAAAGGTGTGAAGAAATTAATAAAGGATACCAACGTAAATACAATTGTTCTTGATGATGCTTTTCAGCACAGATGGATTGCCCGTGATGTTGATCTTGTAATTGTTGATCAGAATTTCCTTAATTATAAATCAGCTCTTACTCATAATCTTTTGCCGCTTGGTGATTTGAGAGAAGGCTTTAATTCACTAAAAAGAGCTGATGTTATAATACTTAACAGAAAATTTTTTGATCGTGAAGAAATGAATCAGGATTTAAAGAAATATTTTTATGGCAAAAAATTATTTACCGCATATTATAAAGCAATCAGCTTTGTGGATGCGATGAAAAAAACTGAGTATTCACTTGAAGAGTTTAAAGGACAGGATAGCCTTGTTGTTTCGGGAATTGCAAATCCGAAATCGTTTCTCGATATACTTGAACAGGTTCATGTTAATACAAAAAACAGATTAATATTCAGTGATCATAAAGATTATTCACTTAAAGAAGTTCAGAAGATCAGAAAACAATTTTATACAACTAATTCTCATTCTGTTGTAACAACAGAAAAGGATGCAGTAAAGCTTTCCAGGTTTAACAGGGAATTAGACGATGTTGAAATATTTTATTTAAAAATAAACTTAAATATAGATGATGAAGAATCATTCAAGCACTATTTATTTAATAAATTAAACAATGCTTCGTAAAAAAAAATCTTATAACGAAGGAAAGGATAATATGGCTCAAAAAAAATATGTTTACTTCTTTGGAGGTAAAAAAGCAGAAGGTAAAGCTGAAATGAAAGCTTTGTTAGGCGGTAAGGGTGCAAACCTTGCTGAAATGGTTAATGTTGGTCTTCCTGTTCCGGCAGGATTTACAATAACAACTGAAGTATGTACAGTGTACTATAAAAACAAGAAAAAATATCCAAAGGAATTAGATAAACAGGTTAAAGAAGCTCTTGTTAAAGTTGAAAAACTGATGGGAGCAAAATTTGGTGATTTTGAAAATCCACTTTTACTTTCAGTTCGCTCCGGTGCACGTGCTTCAATGCCTGGAATGATGGAAACAATTCTTAATGTTGGATTGAATGATCAAACACGTGAAGCATTAATAAAGAAAACCGGTAATCCGAGATTTGTTTATGATTCACACCGTCGGTTAATACAAATGTATTCTGATGTTGTTATGGAAAAAGCTGCGGGTATTGAGCCTGGAGAAGGTAAAGGCGTAAGACAGCAGTTGGAAAAAGAACTTCATAAGATGAAGGAAGAACGAGGCGCACAGTCAGATACTGATTTAACCGCTGATGATTTAAGAGAGCTAATTGAAATCTATAAAGCAAAAGTTCAGGAAGTACTTGGAAAACCATTCCCCGAAAATCCTATGGATCAGCTTTGGGGAGCTATCTCCGCTGTATTCCAAAGCTGGATGGGTAAGCGTGCAATATCTTACAGAAGAATAGAAGGAATACCTGATGATTGGGGAACAGCAGTAAATGTTCAGTCAATGGTATTTGGTAATATGGGCGAAACATCTGCTACAGGTGTTGCTTTTACACGTAATCCTGCAACAGGTGAAAATTATTTTTATGGTGAGTGGTTAACAAATGCGCAGGGTGAAGATGTTGTTGCCGGTATTAGAACTCCAAATCCGATAAATGAAGTTGGAAAAAGTGAACACACCATTCATTTACAATCACTTGAAACCGGAATGCCGGATACTTATAAACAGCTTCATGTGATGCAGCGGAAATTAGAAAAGCATTATCGTGATATGCTTGATATTGAATTTACAATTCAAGAAGGCACTCTTTATATGCTGCAATGCCGTGTTGGAAAAAGAAACGGACCAGCCGCATTAAAAATGGCTCTTGATATGTACAGAGAAAAACTTATCACGAAAGAAGAAGCAATAATGAGAGTTCAGCCATCTCAGCTTGATGAATTATTACATCCGATTATTGATCCAACGGTTGAATTGAATACAAGACCAATTGCTAAAGGATTGCCGGCAGGACCTGGCGGCGCTGCAGGACAGGTTGTGTTCTCAGCTAATGATGCAGTTGCATGGGCAAAAGATGGAAAGAAAGTTATTCTCGTTCGTGATGAAACCAATCCCGAAGATATTGAAGGAATGAGAGCTGCACAGGCTATTTTAACTGCACGCGGCGGAATGACTTCACACGCTGCATTAGTTGCACGCGGATGGGGTAAATGCTGTATTGTTGGTGCCGGTGGAATTAAAATTAATTATGAAGATCGTTCTTTTAATGTTAATGGAGTAACTGTTAAGGAAGGTGATTGGCTTACTTTAAATGGAACTAAAGGTGCCGTTTATTCAGGTGAGTTACCAATGAAAAAATCTGCAGAAGAAAATCAGGACTTCCAGGCATTTATGAAGTTATGTGATGCTGTTAGAAAATTAAAAGTAAGAACAAATGCAGAAACTCCTGAAGATGCTTCAAGAGCAAGAACATTTGGTGCAGAAGGTATCGGACTTTTCAGAACTGAACATATGTTCTATGGTAAAAATTCTGAAGAACCATTGTTTATGCTTCGCAAGATGATTCATTCCAATACTGAGCAGGAAAGAAGAGCTGCATTAGATGAGCTTTTCCCATTTGTTAAAAAAGATGTTAAAGAAACATTAGAAGCTATGGATGGATTTGCAGTAACTTTCAGAACACTTGATCCTCCATTACACGAATTTGTTCCGCACAGACATGATGAAAAAGTAAAACTTGCTGCAAGTTTAGGAATCAGCATGGATGAATTAAATCAAAGAGCAGAGTCATTACACGAAAGCAATCCGATGATGGGGCATCGTGGTGTAAGATTAGGGATTACCTATCCTGAAATTACTGAAATGCAGGTGCGTGCAATTTTTGAAGCATCGGCTGAATTATTAAAAGAAGGAAAGAAACCCTTCCCCGAAATAATGATTCCTGTTACCTGTGATGTTAATGAAATAAATCATCAGAGTGTAATTGTAAAAAGAGTCCATTCAGAAGTTTGCGAAAAATTCGGATTGAAGAAAATTGATCACTTAACCGGAACAATGATCGAGATCCCTCGTGCAGCATTAACTGCTGATAAGATTGCAGAGACAGCACAATTTTTCTCTTTCGGTACGAATGATCTAACACAAATGGGTTATGGATTTTCACGTGATGATATCGGCGGATTCTTACCTGATTATCTTGAAAAGAAAATTCTGCCTGAAGATCCTTTCCAAACGATTGATCAGGAAGCAATTGGTAAACTGATGGAGATTGCTGTTGAAGGCGGAAGAAGAACAAGACCCGATCTTAAAATTGGTATTTGCGGTGAACACGGAGGTGAAGCAAGATCCGTTGAATTCTGTCATAGAATTGGATTGAATTATGTAAGCTGTTCACCTTACAGAGTTCCGATTGCAAGATTAGCTGCTGCGCAGGCTGTTATTAAAGAGGCTAAAAAAGGAAAAGCAGCAAAAGCTGTTAAGAAATCAGCAGCAAAAAAATCAACAAAGAAAGCTGCACCCAAAAAGAAAGTGGTTGCAAAGAAAAAAGTATCTAAAAAGAAATAAACAATTTCATAGATCATTTTGATGAGCGAATTGAAGAGGAATCTGTTGTTCAGATAAATTTTTCATTCGCTCACAATGATTAAGTGAAAATTAAAATAATAAGTTAAAGGTTAAATTAATGAAACTATCAGATTTCAAGTACAATTTACCCAAACCGGCAATCGCAAAATATCCGGTATCACCACGAGATAAATCTAAACTGCTTGTTCTTGATAAAGAAACTGGTGAAATGGAAGACAAAAAGTTTTCGGATATTATTGATTATATGGAAAAGGGCGATGTGCTTGTTGTTAATGAAACAAGAGTATTTCAAGCGAGATTATATGGAAAAAAAGAGAAGACACAGGCTAAAATTGAAGTGTTTCTTTTAAGAGAACTGAACAAAGAAGATTGTATATGGGATGTTATTGTTGATCCTGCCCGCAAAGTCAGGATTGGTAATAAAATTTATTTTGATAACAATCTTTGGTGTGAGGTAATTGATAATACAACTTCGAGAGGAAGAACTGTAAGATTTAATCAGCCGGGCAATGTATTTCAGGCAGTTGAAAAAATCGGTTTCACTCCTCTTCCGCCTTACATTAAAAGAGAGCCTGAGCCAAAAGATAAAGAAACTTATCAGACAGTATATGCAAAAGTTGATGGCGCTGTTGCCGCACCAACTGCCGGATTGCATTTTACTACCAAGCTTCTGGAAAAAATTAAAAAGAAGGGAATTCAAATTGTGCCGGTTATTCTTCACATTGGTCTTGGTACATTCAGATCGGTTGAAGTAGAAGATCTTACCAAGCATAAAATGGATTCCGAGTATTATGAAATTTCGCCTCACTCTGCGGAAGTAATTAATAAAGCAATGATGGCAAAACATAACATAATTGTTGTTGGCACAAGTACCTGCCGCGTTTTGGAAACAAGCACCACTGCTGATGGATTTGTAAAACCGGCAAAAGGCTGGACAGATAAATTTATTTATCCGCCTTATGTATTTAAAGTAACTCAAAAATTAATTACAAATTTCCATGCACCGGAATCAACTCTCTTAATGCTTGTAAGTGCTCTGGGTGATACCGATCATGTTATGAAGGCTTACAAAAAGGCACTTAAGGATAAGTATCGCTTTTTAAGCTACGGCGATGCAATGTTTATAAAATGAGTTGTATAGCAGTTATACCGGCAGGAGGCAAAGGTTTTAGGAGTGGTTTTTCCACTCCTAAACAATATTTAAAAATCAATGGCAAAGAAATAATTGTTTATACACTTCAGACATTTCAAAAAAATAAATTTATAAACAAAATTATTATTGCTGCTGACTCTGCTTATTTTGATAAACTATTAAAACTTGTAAAAAAATATAAACTCTCTAAAGTAAAACTGATTGTTGAAGGCGGAGACAGCAGACAACAATCTGTCTTTAATGCTGTTTATGCGTCTGAAGCCCGGGACAACGACTTAATGATTGTTCACGATGCTGCAAGAGCATTACTGCCAGTCGGTGTTCTCACAAAATCAATTATATCTGCTAAGAGAAATGGTAATGCTTTAGTGTGTATTAAGGCAAAAGATACTTTGATAAAAGGTAAAAAATTTGTTGATGAATATCTGAATCGTGATGAAGTTTATTATGTCCAGACTCCGCAGATATTTAAATATAAAGACCTGCATAAAGCATTATTGAAAGCTGAAAAAGAAAACTTTGTTGGCACGGATGAATCTATGCTTGTTAAAAACACAGGAAGAAAAGTTAATATTGTTGAAGGTTCGGTTTTTAATTTTAAGATAACAACCAAAGAGGATGTAGAACTTTTTAAGAAGCTTACAAAAAAATAAAAGGAATCAGAGCTTACCGGATTAGTAATAATTTAATAAAAACATAAGTCGTTAATCTTCTATTTTGTTAACTCCTTTATAGACTTTTTAACCTTCAAGTCTTTTTCAAAATAATATATGCCTCCCCAAAATCATTAGAAATTTTCTTATTTTAAATCATTAAATCGTTAAAGTTTAATCTTCCTATTATGCCTAAAATCTTTGATAACATAGAAAAATTTTTAACTGAAAACGAGGTTGAATTTCTTGAAGGAAAAGAAATGGGCTTCATTATCAATTATTATATAAAATACTATATTAAAATAGAATTGAAGGAGGATTGAGATGTGGGAAATAGTTATGGCTTTAATAGTTGGTGCTGCAATACCTATTATAATTCAATACATCCAAACAAAAGAAAAAGAAAAATTCAAATTAGTAGCTATTGAGAAAAGATTAGAAGCACACCAACAAGCATTAAAGCAATGGTCAATCCTCCAATCCGTTATACATAAAAAAAATAATGAAGAAAAAACAAAAATTATCTCTGATGTACGTAATTTTTGGTTAAGTAATTCTTTATACCTCGAAAAAGAGACTCGAAAAAAATTCAAGGATGCCATTTGGATCGTTTCGTCATATTCAATGTGGTTAGAAATGTATAGAAAAATGGAACCAGGAAAAGAAAAAGAAGACCATAAAAAATTTTTTACGGATTGTTGGAATGATTTCCATCAGCTTTTTGAAATTATTCAAAAAGAAGTAGAACTTGAACCAATTAAGCCTATTGAAGATAGAACCCCAGAGGGTGAGGAAATAATGAGAGAAAATAAAGGGAAAAACTAAGATGACATTTGATCCAAACAAACCTTTTAATGATTTGCCGGCACTGCCGCCTAAATTTAATTTTGATGATATTGAAATATTAAAAAAAGTTAATAAGGCAAATATCGCGTTATCAAGGTTAAGCGGCGAAGCTAAATCGATTCCAAATCGCCAGGTATTAATTGAACCTCTTGCTTTTCGTGAAGCTGTAGCAAGTTCTGAGATCGAAAATATTCACACAACTATAGATGAAGCTTTTCAGGCAACGTATCTGGATGAGGCAGACTTAAAGATTGAACAAAAAGAAACTAAACACTATCGTGAAGCGCTTTTAAAAGGTTATCATTTAGTTCGGGAACAAGGCTTTCTTAACACTAATTCGTTTATTACTATTCAATCAATATTAGAACCAACAAAACCAGGGATTCGTAAAATCCCTGGCACACATATAGAAAATAAAAAAACTAAAGAAATTTTATTTACTCCTCCACAAGGCGAAGATACCATAAGATCTTTGCTTAAAAACTTTGAAGATTATTTTAATGATAATGAAAATGATATTGATCCTTTAATTAAAATGGCGGTAATGCATTATCAGTTTGAAGCAATTCATCCCTTTCTGGACGGCAATGGGCGCACTGGCCGTATTCTTATGGTGCTATATCTATGTCTTGTTGAACGTTTAGAGTTACCCATCTTATTCATTAGTGGTTATATAAATAATAACAAAAATGAGTATTACCATCTCCTTCGTGAAGTTACAAGTAATGGTAATTGGAAAGATTGGATAATTTACATCCTTAATGCAGTTGAAACTCAGTCACTTGCTACTACAAGATCAGTCGTTGGTATTCGGGAATTAATTTCGAAGTATCGACTTGTTATTCAGTCCAAAGCTAAATTTTATTCAGCTGAACTTGTTGAGTATTTGTTTAGTTATCCTTTTTATTCGCAAAAAACATTGCAGGCAGCTTTAGGTGTTTCAAGAAATACTGCATCAAAATATTTCTCTGAATTAGAACTAATTGGTGTTATTAAATCTGAAAAGTACAAAAATGATAAAGTGTATTTTTCTCCTGAATTTCATCAGCTACTAAAGTAATGGTAGTGATTCAAATTCTTGTATAATTTGGGCAGAGATTCTATCTATGCACAAAATATTCAATAATTTGGGCATAGGTTTAAAGGAATGCACAAAAAACATAGCTTTTTGTGCGTAGTTATTAAAATTTGCGTATTTATTTAAGAATTTTGGATAAACTATTCCACATCAATGGATTATTTCGGTAATAAAACAATACTAAATCAATATAAAATTGGTTTTCTTTGTTCTCGCAAAGTACCTGCAAACATAATTCTCAAAACCTACGATTGGGCAATAGAACAAAGAGATAAAGAAATTTGCGTTGTTTCAGGTTTTCACTCAAAAATTGAAAAAGATGTTTTTGATATTTTAGTTTAAGGTAAGCAACCAATAATACTTGTATTGGCAAGGGGTTTAATGAAAAGATGGGATAAAAAAATAATCAAACTCGTTGATGAACAAAGACTACTCATCATTACACCTTTCGGAAAATCTATTACTCGAATAACAAGTGAAACTGCAATGCAAAGGAATAAATTAATTGCTGAAATATCAGATGAACTTTTTATTCCACACTCAAATAAAGATGGCATAATTTATCCCAAATTTGTCAATAGGTAAATTTTTCTAATGACTGCCATTAGAAAAAATATTGCTTAACTTGTTATGAATAAATAAGTTATGATTTTATAAACATACTGTTTTTGTAAATTCAGTTAATCTAAAAAACTTACATTCGAAACAAGGGATTTTTCTTTATTGTCTATTGATTTATATACACTTACGAAATTTGTTTCATTTTTTAATGACAAATCCGGGTTTATAAAATCAAAAAAGAATTTACCCACAAAATCAAAGCAGTAAAATAATTTGTATAAATAGATTTTTTGTTAAAGAATATTCCTAATCTTCGATCTAAAACCAGTTTTTAATAATTGAATATTAATAAATCAACCAGCAATTATGATTCATAATGCTGCATTTACAATTGATTAACGATTTTATTTTAATTCATTATGAAATAATTATTATTTTGTACAGCAAGATTACTGACAGCCGTCAAAGTAAATTTTGTAATAAGTGCAGATGAAAGTAAATTTGATATTACTATTTGTTAAATAAAACGAAGGAACAAATTGAAAATAAAAATTGAAAATACTGATTCGATATTTTTTACGGATAAAGAAGATCCTGCAAGTTTTTCGCTTTCAAATCAATTTGCAGAACATTTAGAGTTTACACTTGTTAAAGATAAAAATACAGCTTCAGGTGCTGATGCTTATTATGCATTATCACTTGCAGTTAGAGATAGAATGGTCAGAAACTGGCTTAGAACTCAAAAAGTATATCACGATAAAGATGTTAAAAGAGTTTATTATCTGTCGCTTGAATATCTGATGGGAAGAATTCTTGGCAATGCATTAATCAATCTTGATTACTATGATGAATGCCGTGATATTTTAGAGCGAGATGGTTATGATCTTGAAGAAATAAAGGAAGAGGAACTCGATATGGGTTTGGGTAACGGCGGTTTGGGCAGGTTAGCTTCCTGTTATCTTGATTCAATGGCTACTCTTCAACTGCCTGCTTTTGGATACGGGATCAGATATGAATATGGAATTTTTGAACAGGATATTGACAATGGTTATCAGGTTGAAAGAGCTGATCATTGGCTGCGTAACGGAAATCCATGGGATTTGATGAGAAGATCACTTACATATAAAGTTCAGTTCTATGGAAAAACAGAAACTTATGATAAAGGAAATAGTGAGCTTGGTTTTAAATGGGTTGATACTGAAAATGTTTTAGCTGTTGCATACGATGTTCCGATACCGGGATATAAAAGCCAGGTTGTAAATAATTTAAGATTGTGGCGTGCAAAAGCAACTGTAGATTTTGAGTTTGCTGATTTTAATAAAGGTAACTATATAGAATCAGTAGCAAAGAAAGATGATTCAGAAACAATTTCCAAAGTGCTTTATCCGAACGATACCTACGTTGAAGGAAAATTTTTAAGATTAAAACAGCAGTATTTTTTCGTATCGGCTACACTTCAGGATATTATCAGAAAGTATAAGATCAAACACTCTTCATTTGATCAGTTTGCTGATAAGACCTGCATTCAGCTTAATGATACCCATCCGGTTGTTGCAATACCGGAACTGATGAGAATTTTGATCGATGATGAAAACCTGAGCTGGGATAAAGCATGGGAAATAACATCAAAAACTTTTGCATATACAAATCATACGGTTGTTCCTGAAGCACTTGAAGAATGGTCGGAGCAAATATTTGGTAATCTTCTACCCAGACATCTTCAGATTATTTATGAAATCAACAGAAGGTTTGTTGAAAAAATCAGGCTGGAATACACGAAAGACGAAGCATTGTTAGAAAAACTTTCAATCATATCAACAGGGAAAGATAAAAGAGTAAGAATGGCAAATCTTGCTATCGTTGGCAGTTTTGCCGTCAATGGTGTTGCAGCTTTACATACTAATATTTTGAAGAAAAGAATTTTTCCTGACTTTAATAAAATTTATCCTAAGAAATTTATAAATGTTACTAATGGTATAACTCCAAGAAGATGGTTGATCACTGCTAATCCGTTATTATCACAATTACTGATTGAACGGATTGGATTTGATTGGGCTAAGGATCTGACTCAGCTTAAGAAAATTGAAAA
This sequence comes from Bacteroidota bacterium, assembly GCA_022708025.1. Classification (GTDB taxonomy): domain Bacteria; phylum Bacteroidota; class Ignavibacteria; order Ignavibacteriales; family Ignavibacteriaceae; genus IGN3. The sequence goes on from JAKIZM010000044.1 coordinate 22,462, forward strand.
GTTTGTTAAAGATAAAGACTTTATCGGGCAATGGCAGAAAATAAAATTAAATAATAAACTTGCATTAATTGAACTGATTGAGAAAGAGCACAATATTAATATAAATCCTGATTCTATGTTTGATGTTCAGGTAAAACGTTTTCATGAATATAAGCGGCAGCTTTTGAATGTATTTCATATCATTACACTTTATAACCGGATTAAACGTAATCCTAAAATTAAAATGGTTCCGAGAACAGTAATATTTAGCGGAAAAGCTGCTCCTGCATATTATTCGGCAAAGATGATTATAAAGCTTATAAATTCAGTTGCAGATGTAGTTAATAATGATCCAGATGTGAGCGATAAACTTAAAGTTGTCTTTCTGAAAAATTATTCAGTTTCTCTTGCAGAGAAAATTATTCCCGCTTCCGATCTTTCTGAACAAATTTCAATGGCAGGTTTGGAAGCATCCGGAACAGGAAATATGAAGTTTGCTTTAAACGGTGCTTTAACAATCGGAACTATGGATGGGGCTAATGTTGAGATAAGAGAAGAAGTCGGGGATGAAAATATTTTTATTTTCGGACTTTTAGCTGATGAAGTAGTTAAGCTTAAATCCAATGGTTACAATCCGCGCGAGTATTATGAAAAGAATGCCGAACTAAAACATGTTGTTGATATGATCGCAACAAACTTTTTCAATCCCAAGGAGTTTGGAATTTTTGATGATATGATAAGAGGACTGATGAATGTGGATTATTATCTTCTGTTTGCAGATTATCAGTCATATATTGATAATCAGGATAAAGTTGCATGGCTTTATACAGATAAAGATGAATGGACAATAAAATCGATACTAAATGTAGCAAGGATGGCAAAGTTCTCTTCAGACAGATCAGTAAAAGAGTATGCAGAAAAAATCTGGAAAGTAAGACCAGTAAAAGTAAATCATAAATAATTATTTGGAGCTTAATGGAATACGAATTAAATCCCAGAACACGAATTGGACATGTTCATTTAACAGTTGCTAATCTCGAAAGAGCATTAAAATTTTATCGGGACCTGATGGGTTTTCAGGTTACTGCAAGATTCGGAAAAGATGCAGTGTTTCTTTCATCCGGTAATTATCACCATCATATCGGATTAAATACCTGGGCTGGTGAAAATGCTACTCCTGCACCGCAAGGACATACAGGACTTTATCATTATGCGATTCTTTATCCTTCAAGAGAGGACCTTGCAAAAGCATTTAAAAGAATCTGGGAAGCAAATTATCCGATTGAGGGAGCTTCTGATCACGGAGTATCGGAATCTGTTTATATCAAAGATCCGGATGGAAATATGATTGAACTTTACTATGATAAACTTGTTGAACAATGGCCAAGAGATGAAGACGGTAATTTGATAATGGTTACAAAACCTTTGGACGTACCTGATTTATTAAGTGAACTGGATAAAATATAATCTATGTTTGATCATCTTAAAAAAATATTTTCTGAAGAAACAGAAAAGCCATCTTCTGAGACAAAGAATAAAAAGGTTGAAATAGCAGCCTGTGCGCTTTTTATAGAGATGGCAAAAGCTGATGGTGAATTTTCTGATGATGAAAGAAGTTTTATTATTTCTGAAATGAAAAGAACTTTTAATCTTGATGATAATTATACAAAAGATCTGATGATACTTGCAGAACAGAAAGCTAAAGAAAGCATTAGTTTATATGAATTTACAAGCATTATAAATAATAGTTTTTCTCAGCAGGAAAAAACTGAGCTTATCGAAAGCTTGTGGAAACTTATTTATACAGATAAAAAACTTAATGCTTATGAAGACCATTTGATTAAACAAATCGGCGCTACAATGAATATAGAGCATAAGCAGTTAATTAATTCAAAACTTTGGGTCAAACAACAGTTGGGATTAAATTAAACTGCTTAATAATTATTTACTCAGTTCCTTCTCAATAGCTGAGATTATCTCTTCACTAGTGGGCTCAACCTTGCTTAAATATCTGGCTACAATGTTTCCCTTTTTATCAATTAAAAACTTTTCAAAGTTCCACTTAACTTCTGAATTACCTGTAACATCATTATTGGTTAATACAGAATAAAGAGGCGCCTGATTTTTACCATTAACATCAATTTTATTAAAGAGTTTAAATGTTACATCAAATTTGGATGAGCAGAAATTTTTTATTTCTTCGTTTGTTCCGGGTTCCTGATTTCCGAATTGATTGCAGGGGAAAGCCAGAATTTCAAATCCTTTATCTTTATATTTTTTGTAAATCTCTTCGAGTCCTGAATACTGTTTGGTAAAGCCACAATAGCTAGCAACATTTACAATCAATAGAACTTTCCCATTATAATCAGAAAGTTTTACTTCCTTACCATCAATATCTTCTACAACAAATTTGCTGATGTTGTTATTCATCTTAAAACCCTCTGGATGTTTATTTGCAACAGTGTGGTGATTTAATAAAATTAGCACAATAGCTAATACATAAACCGAATTAATAATTATTCTTCTCATAAAATTCCTTTAAATATTTTTAATTAAACTTGTTTTATAATATCCATAAACAAACAGGAAGTTAAAGGGGTGTATCCGTGTTTTAGCCTTCTTGAATATAATTTACTGCCTGAAAATTGTCCGATAAAAAATGCAGCTATTAAAACCGGATAGGTATATAATGCAAATCCGATATTAGAAAATATTCTTTCAAATATTATAAATGGAATTGGTAAATGAATTGCGAGAACCCATTGTAAGGAAAATTTTTTAACATTAGCCCGCCAATAACCAAACGGTATATTAAAAATAAATGTAAATAATGTTACGAGTATTAAATTCATTATCAATTGGTTTTTTAATTGGCAAACTTAAAAAAATATCTGTATGCAGCATTTGCCTAAAATCACTTTAACAATAAAAAATTTATTATAAAAGTGTGATAAATAGGTTTATACTGTTAAATATTATTAAACTAAAAAAAGCTGTCCTGAATATTTTTTATTCAAGACAGCTTTAATTATTTAGTTCTTTGTTGAGGCTTACTTCATTAAAATCATTTTACGTGTTTGAAAGAAGGAGCCTGACTGCAAGGTATAAAAATATATTCCGCTTGAGAGATTCTGACCTCCGTCAGAATGACCGTTGAATTCAACTTCATAACTTCCTGCCGGTTTATACTCATTAACAAGTGTTGCAACTTCATTTCCCAAAACATCATAAACTTTTAATGAAACTAATGACCCTTCGACTCCGCTCAGGGCGACATCAGGAATTGTGAATTTAATTTTAGTTGTAGGGTTAAATGGATTCGGATAATTTTGTTCCAATGAATAAGTCAAAAGCTGAACTACATTTGCTTCAACAATATCCGAATATTTATAGCTGCCGTCGAGGTCAATTTGTTTTAATTTGTAGAAATATTTTCCATTACTTACTTTATTATCAACGAAACTATAAGAACGCTTTTCTGATGTGGTTCCGAAACCGGGAACAAATCCGATTTTTTCAAAATTATTTTTATCAACACTTCTCTCAACTTCAAAACCTGAGTTATTGAGTTCAGTTGCTGTTGTCCAGTTCAATTCGACACTTCCATTATTAGCAGTAGCGGTAAAGCCGGTAAGTTCAACGGGAATAATTGTTGTATCAGTATAGACCCATACTCCTCCGTTTGTTGTACCTGATACGCAAACCATAATTTTGTTACCGAAGGTTAACATTTCATTTGAGCTGTAAGTTAAATTATGATTTACAAATGTAGCTCCTCTGTCAGTTGATTTAAATACTCCGCCGTTTCCTGCTAAATAAATATTATCCAGTAAATCAAGGGTTCCGCCTCGAATAGCCACTGTCTGGTTGCCAACGGCATTCCAGGTCAATCCTCCATCAGTGGATTTATTAAACGGATATGGAGATGAAGTTGTTGCTGCATAAATGATGTTATCCGAAGATTGTAAAATTTCCCAAACATTTGTAGAAAGTGTAGCATTACCGAATGTTGCCCCGCCATCAGTGGAAATAAAAAATCCATTTGCTGTAGTAGAAGATGAGCCTGCATAAATAATATCGGCATTAAATCTGTCAACTTTTATTTCAACTATGCTAAAAGTTTGAAGTCCGGTATTGGTAAATGTAGCTCCGAAATCTGTGCTTCTCCAAACTCCGCCGCCTGTAGCACCGACAAAGATATGTCCGTTTTTTCCGCAGGCAACAGAGTTAATATTATGTCCTCCGAAAGTACTTGCCGGGATTGTAGTAAAATTCTGACCACCATCAGTTGAATAAATTACTCCATTTGAAACATTAGCAACATAAACATTATTAAGAGAATCACAGGCAATGTATAAGTAATTTGATGTTCCGGTTGAGTAAACATTTGTCCAGGTTTCTCCGCCGTCAGTTGATTTAAAAATTCCTCTTGCGGAACCTGATGTGCCGGCATAAATATTACCCGCATAATCTTTTGCTATCGACCACATAGAAAATCCGTCAACTTTTCTAACCCAGTCCTGTGAGTAGCTAACTTGTGTTATTATAAAAATTATAATTAAAGTTGATACAAACCCCAATCTGGAAAAATGGTAAAGCAGATATCTCATTGTTCTAACCTTTCCTGTTTGTTGTTTAACTGATTATTAAATAAAGTAATACAAACTTTGCGTTACTTTTATTTTGTTGTCACGAAATCGGATAATCTTTTAATCAACTTAGAAAATTGTCTTAAAAAATCCAAGTTTTAAAACTTAATAATGATAATCCGAAATCACTCAATTTCTGTTAATTTGATATCCGTCCAAAATACATTTGTATTCATCAATATCTGTTTAAAAATTATTTTCGATTTAAATACGATCACTTTTGATTATTAGATATTTATAGGATTAACTAGATACTGAAAAGTTCGACGTACTTTTAAGAACAAGAGATGTTCTATCTTTATTCGTAATGAAAGAATTGTTTTATTTGCTTGAAATTATCAGCATCATTAAAATTTTTTAATTTGTTATGCCTTAATATTTGTTATTTATAAAAAATATTCACAGTTTTAGTATTAGAAATACGAATCCGATATCAACAAAAAAACAGGTGCCAAATGAAAAATCTTCTTACTTTTTTTTCTCTTTTAATTCTTTGTTCAATCTTGCAATTAAACATTAATGCTCAATCTTCGGATGCGGTAATCCATCCTTATTTACAGGTGGTGTTACTTAGCGCATCGGATAACGAGATGGTAAATGTTTATGCTACATTAAAAGAACAATATCCTTTAAAAGTCTTGCAACTGGAAACAGCATTCCTTTCTAAAAAAGACAGACAGAAGGAAGTAGTGCGAATTCTTAAAAACTTCTCCTATTCACGTCAACAGTCTGTTCGTGATTATCTTGAAAATGCCAAACAACAGAATCTGGTTAGTAAAATTGATGTTCTTTGGGCAGCAAACACAATAGTATTTTCTGCAGTTCCTTCAGTGATTTATAATCTTGCACAGAACTTTAACGAAATAGCAGAAATAAGATTTGATCCTGTATATGATGAGAATCAGTTAATTGATCCAACTAATGAACAACAAGAGCTATCGTCTGAAAATATAATGGCATTGCAGCCAGGACTTACTCTGATGAATGTTCCTGCTGTTTGGGCTGCCGGTGATAGCGGTCAGGGAGTGCTTGTAGGAAATCTTGATGATGGCTGCGATTGGCGCCATCCGGATCTTGTTCATAATATCTGGAATAATTTAGGAGAAGATGCAAATGGTAATGGCGTAACTATTATATGGAATGGCTCTTCCTGGGTTTTTGATCCCGGTGATTTAAATGGTATTGATGATGACGGTAACGGTTATGTAGATGATGTAATAGGATGGGATTTCTGGAATAATGATAACAATGTATATTACTCAAGCAGTTCACACGGAACATCAACTTCGGGAATTGTGTGTGGTGATGGTACAAACGGGACTCAAACCGGTGTTGCTCCTAAGGCAAAAATTTTACCTCTAAGACCAAACGGTGAATCTCAGTACTGGTTAGCACAGCAATATGCAATTGATAAAGGAGTTGATGTTATTACGAGTTCGCTAAGTTACAAATGGTATTTTAATCCACAGCCAAATTATCCAATGTTCCGTCAAATGACTGATGTTGAACTTGCTGCCGGAGTAGTTCATACAAATTCTACAAGTAATGATGGAACTAATTTAGGCAATGCCCCGGTTCCATTTAATATTTCAGCTCCCGGAAATTCACCATCGCCCTGGATTCATTCTGATCAGACTTTGGTAGGCGGATTAAGTTCAGTAATCGGTGTAGGAAATGTTGATGCCTCAACGGATTTTATTGTCAGCAGTTCGCCTTATGGTCCGGCAACATGGGAAGATATTAAAGTTAACCATTCTTCATACCCATATAATATGCCGGTCGGATATCAGGATTATCCTTATGAAACCATGTCTGGCTCTATTGGATTGATAAAACCTGATATAAGTGCACCGGGTAATGGTACGACATCAACAATTAACGGAACCGGATATGGATCTTTCAGCGGAACATCAGGTGCAACACCGCACGCAGGCGGCGTATCAGCTTTGTTATTATCTGTAAATCCTAATTTAACTCCTGCAGATGTTAGTATGATTCTTCAGACAACAGCAATAGAAAAAGGTACTGCAGGCAAAGATAACAGATACGGCGCAGGAAGAATAGATGCTTATGCTGCTTATCTTTTAGCTCTTTCAATGATACCGGTTGAACTAACATCGTTCAGTGCTTCAACAGATCAGAATTCTGTTATATTAAACTGGTCAACTGCAACTGAAACTAACAATGCAGGCTTTTCAGTTGAAAGAAAAATTCCCGTTGATGAAAGATGGATTGAAATTGGCTTTGTTCCGGGTTTTGGAACCACTACTGAAAAAAGAAGTTATTCTTTTACAGATAATAATCTTGCAACAGGTTCATACAGTTATCGTTTAAAACAAATTGATTACAATGGGACAGTTGAATATAGTAATGAAGTTTTTGCAGAAGTTGGAGCTCCGGAGGAATTTTCTCTTTCGCAGAACTATCCAAATCCGTTTAATCCGGTTACAAAAATAAAATTCACAATTCCAACCCCTCCTTCATCCTCCCCTTTATCAAAGGGGAGGAACGAGGTGGGGTTCGTTACTTTAAAAATATATGATATTTTAGGAAATGAAGTTGCAACATTGGTTAATGAATACAAACCTGCCGGAACTTATGAAGTTGAATTTAACAGTCATTCTGACGAAGGTCAGAATCTCTCAAGTGGAGTTTATTACTATCAGCTTAAATCCGGAAGTTTTATTTCAACAAAGAAGATGATTCTTTTAAAATAATTTACAGGTTTTTGTAAAAGCTCAAAACGGGAATTCAATATATTTTCATTTATCGTTGAGCATTGAACATTTAACATTAAAAAGCGGTTTTCGGACCGCTTTTTTTTGCAACTTTCGTGATACAATTCTCATCTAAACTCTTGTGAATCCGGTTTAACTTGATTCATCAAATATTACCTGATAACTTTGAAACGAAAAAACGGAGAAATAAAATAAAAAATGAACGGACTTAAAACAGTATTTCTAATGTCAGCAATGATGGCTCTTTTTCTGCTTGTCGGTTATGCGATTGGCGGAAAATCCGGAATGGCAATAGCTTTTATATTTTCTTTAATTATGAATTTTGGTTCTTACTGGTTTTCGGATAAGATAGTACTTGCTATGTATAAAGCACAACCGATTACAAGAGAACAATCACCTAAGTTTTATGATATGGTTAAACAGCTTGCACAAAATGCAAATCTTCCGATGCCGAAGGTTTATATTATTAACGATCCAACACCAAACGCTTTTGCAACCGGCAGAAATCCCAAAAATGCTGCTGTTGCTGCAACAACCGGAATCTTACAAGGTTTAAATAACGATGAACTTGCCGGTGTAATGGCACACGAACTTGCACACGTGAAGCACAGGGATATTTTAATTAGTACAATTGCCGCAACACTGGTCGGAACAATTTCTTACATTGCGCAAATGGCAGGCTGGGCTGCTATGTTTGGCAGAGGTAATGATAGAGAAGGAAATGGTCTCGGCGGATTGGTTTTAATTATACTTTCACCAATTATTGCAATGCTTTTACAAATGGCGATTTCCAGATCGCGTGAATTTGCTGCTGATGCAGGTGGTGCAGAAATAAGCGGCAATCCATTAGCACTTGCTTCGGCTTTACAAAAAATTTCAAGAGGTAACGAAGTTCAGCATTTAAGAAATACTTCACCATCAACTGCACATATGTTTATAATCAGTCCTTTGTTTGGCGGAATGAGTAAATTATTTTCCACACATCCGCCGGTTGAACAGAGAATTGCAAAACTTCAGGAAATTGCTGCAGGCAGAAGGTAGTTGGGATTAGGAAGTTGGAAATAGGAAGTAGGTTGTTGGGGGTTAGAGGATAATTTTGGTTATTAGATCCAATAATTTACAAACCCAATTTCTTTGAGAAATTGGGTTTGTTTTTTATATTATTTAAGTTACAATTACAAAATCTCAAAACATATTGAGGTGAGAAGTGAAACTAAAATACTTTCTTTTCTTATTGCTCGCTGAGCATTTAACCTTTAACATTACTTACGCAACCGTGCGCTATGTAAGCACAACCGGCAGCAGCACACCGCCTTACACAAGCTGGGAAACAGCCTCAGACAGCATACAAAAGTGCATTAACATTTGCAATTTTGGTGATACTGTTTATGTAGCAAACGGAGTTTACAAAGAAAACCTTGTAATAAACACAGCCATAAGTTTAATTGGCAGCAGTATGGATAGCACTGTAATTGATGGTACTGGTTTAGCTGATTTAACAATTGTTGTAAATACAAATATTTTTATTTCAAATTTTCACATATGCGGGAAAGGTTTTAACTTAACTAATTCTTGTATTATTTGGGCGACAGTACAGAACTCCATTATTAACGTTAGTAAATGCAAAATGGGTGAAAGTTCCACAGGTATTGGTTGCGTAAGTGCTACATTATTTGCTAGTGATCTTGTTATGTATAGCTTATTCAAAGGATTTGTTTTACTTAGTAGTTTAAATAACGATTATAATATCAAAAGATGTAATATTGTACTATCTGATGAAGGCTCAAGATGTATCGATGTTGGTTATGCAGCCAATTCTAACTTTTTTATTTATAACAATATAATGTTATCTGATGCAATTTATGGATCCTATTATGGTATATATCTTGGGGCAATTAAAAGAATACATTTGTTTAATAATGTAATTGGTAGATTTTTAGTTAATATTAACTTTGGTGACATAATTGATACAGCGTTTATTTACAATAATCTATCATTGTATAAAGGATCCAGGGGTTTGAGTGGAGATGGTAGTATTTATACCGAAAATGACTTAACTGTAATTAAAAACAATATTTTCAAAGAAAACGATGATTCGGCAGTGCGTGGATTTCCACCTTATGTTAATTTGGACTATAATTTATTTTGGGAAAACCAGAACGATTTGTATGGTTTAAGTTATGGTGACAGCGACATTGTAGCAGACCCAATGTTTGTAAAAGATACAATACCAACATCAAACGGAAACTATGATTTTCATCTTCAAAAATATTCACCGGCGATAGATAAAGGAGACCCAAATATCCTTGATTTAGATGGAAGCAGAAGCGACATTGGTATGTATGGCGGACCATTTGGAGAAACTTATACTTACCAGGACTTAGCACCTCTTGCCCCAAGAAATCTTTCCGCTATTGTTGATTCGAATTACATATTAGTTAAATGGAATAAGAACACAGAAGCAGATACAGCTTATTATAAAGTTTACAGGGATACAGTATCAGGTTTTACAATAGACTCAACAAAGCTTGTCAGCTCACCTAAGGATACATTTTTTGTTCAGGTAAAACCGCATAATATAAGAAGATATGTTTACAAAGTTACCTGTGTAGATAAACAAGGCAATGAATCAAAACCATCAGAGGAACTTATTGTAAACATTACATCAGTTTCAATGAATGGCTATCCAATGATTGTCAGTGATTATATTCTTTATCAGAACTATCCAAATCCATTTAATCCATCAACAAAGATAGGGTATCAATTAAAATCAGGTGGCTATGTAAAACTGATGGTCTATGATATAAAGGGAGAGCTTGTTTCAGTTCTTGTAAACAA
>JAKIZM010000098.1 GCA_022708025.1 Bacteroidota bacterium
TTTTTGTAGTTCTAATGTGTAGTTTACTCATATTGACCAGATTAGTGCGACTAACAGTTTAAAAAGTAACGTTTTTAAGCCATAATCAAAACTTTTTTGCCTCTTTTTTTAATTGTCACAAGTCAGGAAAATCTTTGTTTTATAAATTAATTGTTGTTCAATGAAAGAAGGTAAAAAAATAAAGTTAAAAGGATTTTAAAATAAAAGAGGCTGTCTTATCTAACCATCAGATTCCGAAATAATCCGCCTCTGGAGGACGGAATGACATTTATAAGACAGCCTCTTTATATATTAATAATTTATATGAAAAAATTAGCTTCTAATTTTAAAATCCTAATCTTTCCATATCTGCTACAAGGTTTTTAACAGCATTAACTGAGTTATCGAGCAGAGCTTGTTCTTCGGAATCAAGGCTAAACTCAATTACTTTTTCAACTCCGTCTGCACCGAGAACTGCAGGAACTCCGACATAATATCCATTAACACCAAATTCACCTTTTAACATAGCACAAACAGGCAGTACTCTTTTTTCATCATATAAAATTGCTTCTGCCATTGCAATTGCTGAAGAAGCAGGTGAGTAAAAAGCTGATCCTGTTTTTAATAATTTTACAACTTCACCGCCGGCAGCTTTTGTTCTTTCAACCATTGCTTTCATAACTTCGGCTGCTTTGGCTTTGTCATTATATTTTTTCTCAAGCAATTCCATAACAGGAATTCCGTTTACATTTGCATATCTAACGATCGGAACCATTGTATCACCGTGTCCGCCAAGAACCATTGCGTTTACATCTTTAACAGAAACACCAAGCTCCCATGCAATAAATGTTGAGAACCGTGATGAATCTAAAACTCCAGCCTGACCCATAACTCTGTTTTCAGGAAATCCGGTAATCTTTTTAAACAATGTTACCATTGCATCAAGAGGATTTGAGATTATAATTACAATAGAATTTGGTGCAAACTTTTTAACATTTTCTGCAACTGTCTGCATTATTTTAGCGTTAGTAACAAGCAGATCATCTCTGCTCATTCCAGATTTTCTTGGTAAGCCTGCTGTAATGATTACAAGATCAGCACCTTCGATATCTTTATAATCATTTGTGCCGGTTACTTTTCCATCAAAACGATCAACCCGTGCTGCTTCTGCAATATCAAGAGTTTTGCCTTGCGGTAAATCTCCAACAATATCATACATAACAACATCGCCAAGCTGTCTTAGTGCAATAAGCTGAGCCAGAACGCCGCCAATTTGTCCGCCGCCGATTAAAGCGATTTTTTTGCGTGCCATTTTAATTACTCCTCTGAAAAAATTTATTAAAGTTTAATTTAAAATAGAAAAGTAGAAAAGCAGATGCAAAGATTATTATTGATCTGAGGATTAAAATTGAAGTTAAAATTTTGAAAAGCTAAAATCTTGGTTTTAAAATAAAGTATAATTAAATCTTTAGTGTTAAAATTGTTTCGGTGCCTTCAGGTGTGTAATTATATGATAATCCATCCATATAAATACGCATTAAGTATAAACCGCGTCCGGAATCCTTTAATAAATTTTCTGGGTCAGTCGGGTCTGGTACAATCTTAGGATCAAAGCCTTTGCCTTCATCTTTGATTTTGATCGTTAAAGTAGAGTTTTCAACATAAACTGAAATACGGACTAATTTTAGTTTATTGTTTTTATTACCATGGATAATTGCATTGGTAGTGGCTTCAGTTACTGAAAGTAACAGCCCGTTTATTTTTTCCTGATCCAGACCTAATTCAACAGAAAAATAATTAACAAACTCTTCAACTGTAATTAAGTTGTTAGGTGTACTTTCAATCTCTAAATAATATTGCGGTTCAGTCAAGTTGAGTAAAAAGTATTTTATTTAATTATTGTCAATATATTTGTTTGAATTAAAATTTCCAATTTACCTGCATAATTAAACTTACCTGTTCTTTATCAGGTCTGTTTGTATTGGTAATAAATTCATAATAACCTTTTACCATAAAGTTAATTCTGTTCCATACATAAAAATCAATTGCTGCAATCGGTCCAAGACTAATATATTCGGATTCTAGTTGCTTTTCAGCAAGTTTATATGAATATGTATCAAGCAAAAATAATCTTAAACCGATTGAAAAATTAGAGCGTAAATAATTAAGAATAAAACGCGGCTCAAAATAGATTTCCTTAAGGGTTCTGGTTGGTTTGGTTGAAAAGGAATTCCAGCTGAAATCACCAACTTCCGATAACTTAAGATAGGCAAAACTATAAAGCTTAAACTTTTCTGTAAGATATACGGTAGTTGAATCAAAAGCAGTAAATTGACGGAATGAATAACTTTGATAACTTGTTGTGATATCTTCAAAATCATAAACCGTATAATTTGCAGAAACTTCAAAACTATTATATGAACTGAAATTTTTTCCTGTATAATCTCCGCCTGTTCGAAGTCTTAAAATACGGTTCTTTTTGTTGTTGGAACTGCGGCTTGCAAAAATATAAACTGTATGGGCAAAAGTATATTCAGTGTTTATAAATACATTAAAATATGAATTGATATTTCTCAGATATCTTAATCTTATTATTGAAAGAATTTCATCTCTGTCATCATCGTTCAAGATACTTTTGGTATCATAAACAAGCTTGCTTTGATAAAGAGAAATATTTAAAAAGTCATCTTGTGATATTTTAAGATCGCCGTTCAATGCTAAAGTAACCCTGCTTGAGTTGTTATTCTTCTGTTCTTCCAATTCTGTTTTCTGCTCGTACAATTGGTCAGAGATATTACTAAATCTTTTTACCGAATGCTTTTCGTCGCGCTCGTCATAGTTTAATCTAATGGAACCGTTAAATATTTTCGAGTTATATCGTACCAGGGTAGCAAACTCAAGTTTTATTTCATCAATTTTAGTATCGTATAATGAATTTGTTTGAAGCTCGGCAGTTTTATATCTTATATCACGATCAATATTTCTCCAGTTTATACCGCCGACAAGATCAAGTGAAAAGAAATCCAGAAAATCATCATAAGATAAGCGATCCGATATCTGATATGATGTTTCGGTACGGCTCTGAATATTTTTGTTAATGATAAATTCTGCAGCGGTAACCGGATCAGCCTCAAAGTAAAAATCTTTTCTGCTTTGCGAATAAAAAGTGCGGATATTGTTTGCTATTCCTTTTTCAAAAAAATTATTTACTGAAAGCGCAAAATATCTAATCAGATTTCTTCTGGGTAAAACATCCTCATTTTTAAACCTGAGATCGGAGTTGATTATCATATCTGAAACTGAAAGATTATTAATCATTCCTTCCAATCCATATAAAAATCCATTATCGGTTATTCCGATTTGCCTGTTTGATGAATATCCGAAAAATGGATTTAAACGGAGATATGGCATTGCTTCCCAATCGCTGAAAAAGGATGCATTGTTTACTGCTGATTCGTTAATTCCGAGGGAACGGTTGTCCGAAAGAAGTGAACTGTTTCCGTTTATCCCAATAAAAAATTTTTTATTGAGTCTGTATTTTGCAGATAAGTTCAGAGTTTGTTCATCACGTGTATTTTTGGATACGCTGCGTATAAAAGTTGAATTAAAATTTTCATTTAATCTTATTATCAGATCATCATAATTTTTTACAAGCTGAAACTGATTAATTAAGTGGAAAGTATTTAATTGTTTATCAAAAATGTTGTTCAGAAAATTCTGATTAAAAAATCTGCCGAGATATTCAAGGCTATCAACACGGGTTTGTGGGAAGAACTCAGATGTTAAAAAAAATAAAATCAGAAATATCTTAACAAGCATCACCCCCGTACTGTAATTTTTCTGATTTGCTTTTTTCAAGAAGATAATTAGTTAATCAATAAATTCTTTTTACAATTATATGATTAAAAAAAATAACTTACCATTTACTTTTAATCATCTTTATTATAAATCTGAAATAAGTTCTGTTTTTATCTCTAATGTTTAAATTGACAATCTTGCATTTTTTGAATAAATTTCGCAACAATTTTTAGATGTTAATTATGATTGAATATTACATACCAATATTTATAGTTCTTGCAATCGGGGCAGTATTTGCATTTGTAACTGTAATGACCTCAGTAATTTTTGGACCTCAAAGACCTAACAAGGAAAAAAGCTCCACTTACGAAAGCGGAATGAAACCTGTCGGATCAACAAGAGAGAGGATATCAATTAAATATTATCTTGTTGGAATGTTGTTTATAATTTTTGATCTCGAAGTGATCTTTGTGTATCCATGGGCTGTACAGTTTAAAAAATTATTCGGCGAATTTGGGATTTCAGTTTTTTATTCAATGTTGGTTTTTTTAATTGTTCTTGAACTTGGATATTTATATGTTTACAAAAAAGGTGGTTTCAAATGGGATTAGAAGCAAAATTAAACGGGGATGGATTTTTTGTAACTAAACTTGAAGCAATAATTAATTGGGCTAGAAAAAATTCTGTTTATCCGATGCCGATGGGGATTTCCTGCTGTGCAATCGAGATGATGGCAGCTGCTGACCCCAGATATGATATTGCAAGATTTGGTTCTGAAGTTATGCGTTTTACACCAAGACAGTGCGATCTTATGATTGTTGCCGGTACCGTAACTTATAAAATGTCTCACGTAGTAAGAAAAATTTATGATCAGATGCCTGATCCGAAATGGGTTATTGCAATGGGTGCCTGCACTTCAACAGGTGGGATGTATCGTTCATATTCTGTTGTTCAGGGAATAGATCAGTTTTTACCTGTTGATGTTTATGTAGCCGGATGTCCGCCAAGACCGGATAACCTGCTTAATGCTCTTATTCATATCCAGAATAAAATCGGAAATACCAGAGCAAAAGATTTTCAAAATGCAAAACGAATTGATTTAAATGTAATTCAGAATAACTGATTATGGAATTAAAAGAAATAATTACTAAAAAACTTAATGAGCATTTTCCCGATGCTGGTTTTGAATTCTCGGAATATGTAGGTGAATTCAATATTAAATTAGATAAAAAATTTATTCATCCTGTCTGTAAATTACTTAAAGAAGATTCAGAACTTGAATTTCTTTTATGCGAAGATATAACCGCTGTTGATTGGGCAAAAAGAAAAAACAGATTTACAGTTGTATATCATCTCTTCACATTAAAGCATAACTTCAGATTGGTATTAAAATGCGATGTTGATGAAAGTGATTGTAATATTGATACTGTTTCATCTGTCTGGAAAACCTCAAACTGGCAGGAAAGAGAATGCTACGATATGTACGGCATTAAATTTAATAATCATCCGGATATGCGTAGAATTTATATGCCCGAAGATTTTGAATATTATCCCTTAAGAAAAGAATTTCCCTTAATGGGGATTCCCGGATCATTATCACTACCAAAGAAATAATATTTATGGATAGATTTACAAAAGACGAAACTCAACCGAAAATTATTCAGAAACTTTTAGAAGATTCCGATATAACAATTGATGATGCCCTTGAACATGAAATGGTTCTTAATATGGGTCCGCAGCATCCGGCAACTCACGGAGTATTAAGATTATTACTTAAGCTTGATGGTGAAACAGTAATCGGCTGTGTTCCTGAAGTTGGTTATCTGCATCGTGGTTATGAAAAGATGGCTGAAAATATGAGCTATCACGAGTTCATTCCTCATACTGATCGTCTTGATTACATCTCACCAACTGCAAATAATGTTGCCTGGGTAATGGCAGTTGAAAAATTAGCCGGTGTTGAAGTTCCGCTCCGTGCACAATATATCAGGATGATTATTGCTGAGCTTGCACGAATCGCATCTCATCTTGTTGCTATTGGTTCCTTTGCAATGGATGTTGGTGCGCTTACTGTTTTTCTATGGACTTTTCGCGAACGTGAAAAAATAATGGATATATGGGATATTGTTTGCGGTGCAAGATTTACTAACAGTTATACACGTATCGGCGGTGTTGCTAATGATATACAGCCTGAAGCATTTGTGCTTATTAAAAAATTTCTTGAGGGAATTGATGATAACTTAACCGAATGTGAAAAGCTTTTAAATACAAACAGAATTTTTATTGAAAGACTCGACGGTGTTGGAGCTATTTCAAAAGAAGAAGCATTAAGTTATGGCTACACTGGTCCGAATCTAAGAGCAACAGGAGTTGAGTTTGACCTTAGAAAAGCTACTCCTTATTTGCAATATGATAAAGTTGATTTTAATATTCCTGTTTTTACAGAAGGTGATTGTTTAGCTCGCTATTTTGTTCGTACTGATGAAATAAGAGAAAGTGCTAAGATAGTAAGGCAGTGTTTACAACTAATGCCTCTAGGAGAAATAAAAGCTAATCTTCCAAAACGAGTATTACCCCAAAAAGAAGAGGTATATTCCAAGATGGAAGAATTGATTCTTGATTTTATGCTGATAAATTTTGGAATAAATCCACCGGTTGGTGATGTTTATCATGCAATCGAAGGTTCCAAAGGTGAACTTGGTTTTTATCTTGTTAGTGATGGTAAAGGAAATCCCTGGAAATGTAAAATCCGTTCACCCTCGTTTATCCACATACAATCTTTACCACATTTGGTTAAAGGACGAATGATCTCGGATGTTGTTGCAATAATTGGTAGTATTGATCCAATAATGGGAGAGGCTGATAAATAATTATGGAATTTAAATTTACACCGGAAAATCTTCAGAAAATTGAACTGGAAACAAAAAAATATCCGGTTCGCAGACCAGCAATTATGTTTGCATTATATCTTGCTCAGGAGCAGAATGGTTATATCTCGCATGAAGTCATTAATGAAATTGCCGGAATTTTAGAATTGCATCCGCACGATGTTTTAGGTGTTGTTACATTTTATACAATGTATCACCAGAAACCGATAGGTAAGTATCATATACAGGTTTGTACAAATGTTTCCTGTATGCTGCGCGGCGGATATGAAATATGGAATCAGGTTAAAGAAAAATTAGGTATCGATCATATGGGTGTAACTGCTGATCAGAAATTCTCACTTGAAGAAGTTGAATGTATGGGAAGCTGTGGCACTGCTCCGATGCTCGCTGTTAATGAAGATTATTTCGAAAATCTTACAAAAGAAAAAGTAGAAGAACTTATCAACTCTCTAAAATAATTTGATTAAATGGAAAAAATAGTTTTACCCGATATAAAAGATATTCACAAACTTGATGTTTACATTCAGAATGGTGGATACACTGCTGTTAAAAAAGCATTTTCACAATCCACTGATGATATTATTGATCAGGTTAAAAAATCCGGTTTGCGCGGAAGAGGCGGTGCAGCTTTTTCAGCGGGACTGAAATGGAGCTTTATGCCGAAAACAACCAATAAGCCAAAATATTTGTGTGTTAACGGCGATGAATCTGAACCGGGCTCATTTAAAGACAGACAAATTTTTGAATATAACCCTCATCAGTTGATTGAAGGTATTTTAATTACCTGTTATGCAATCGGTGCAAAGACTGCTTACATTTATATCCGCGGCGAATATCATAAATGGATTAAGTTATTACAAAAAGCTCTTGATGATGCTTATGCTGCCGGTTATGTCGGCGAAGCAATGAAAGAAAAATTCGGAACAGAATTCTTTTGCAATGTTTATATTCATAAAGGCGCCGGTGCTTACATCTGTGGTGAAGAATCTGCTTTAATGGAAT
>JAKIZM010000045.1 GCA_022708025.1 Bacteroidota bacterium
TCATATGAAGAATAAGTATTGTTGAAAATTTATTTCACCCAATTGGTGAATATTTTTTTCTCTAATTTATCCCTTTTTTTGATATTTAAATAGTCCTTTCTGTATTTCTATTTCGGATTTAAGATTATTAAATGCATACTTAATTTTGCTATGAAATAGTAAATAAAATTTTTAACATTGCGTTATCTAATCAATTACTCAATTTCCGGATAAAACTTTAATTATGAATTAAGAAAAGATGAGATATAATTATTTCAAGTTTTTAATTTGTATACTTTTCCTGTTTTCATCAGTCAGCTATCCGCAATCTGATAATATTGAAGTTGTCAGTCAGACTGTTATTGGTTATCCTGTTATACAAAATTTTATACCTAAAAAATATAAGGCACACAATCAGAATTGGGCAATTGTAAAAGATAAACGAGGCGTAATATATTTTGGTAACTCTGCCGGATTATTGGAATTTGACGGATATGATTGGAATCTGATTGATATCCCAAATGGAGTAGTCAGATCGCTCGCGGTTGATAGTAACGGAACAATATTTATTGGTTCTGCTGATGACCTTGGGTATTTGTCTAATAACAAAGCTAGTGGTGCAAAACAGTTTAAATCATTATTAAATCTTCTTCCAGTTAAAGAATCAATCGGACATGTCTGGTATACATATAATATAGATAATTTCATTTTCTTTATAACCAATAGTTTTATTTTCAGGCTTTCATTTAATAACAACGATTACTCAAATCCTGAGATCAAATACTGGCATTGTAAGGTTAAATATAGAGCCGCATTCAAAGTTGAGAATAATTTATTTGTGCAGGAAACATCAGAAGGAGTGCTGAAATATGATAACGATGAATTTATTCATCAGCCCGGATTTGATGTTATTAAAGATCAATCATTGTATTCAATGCTTCCATACGATAACAATTCGATTCTCCTTGCTACAAAAGAAAAGGGATTATATTTATACAATGACGGAAAAACAGAACCATTCAAATCTGAAGCAAATAAATATCTGTTAAAGAATGAGGTCTATTTACCGGGAGCAAAATTACCTGATCAAACATTCGCTTTTGGCACTGCTCAGGGCGGAGCTATAATAATTTATCACAATGGAACGGTTGCCAGAGTTATAGATAAAAGAGCAGGTATTCTGGACGATGGTGTATTATATATTTATTACACTGATGGTAAACTATGGCTTGCTTTACAAAATGGAATTTCAGTTATCGATTTACCTTCGGCTGTAGGCTCATTTGATTATGATTCGGGTTTAAAAGGAGCTGTAGTCGAAACATATTTATCTAACAAAAATCTTTACGCTGCTACAACTACCGGAATATTTAAACTGAACCAGCAACACAACTATCAAAAACCTTATCAATTTGTTCAACTGCCCGAAGCAAATCAGGAAGCGTGGCAGTTTACAGATTTGAACGGACAAATATTTGTTGTGTTAACTGACGGAGTTTATACAATAAATAATGATAAAGTTGAAAAACTAAATATAAAATTCCGTGGATGCTATTCAATCGCTGCTTCTTTGAAATATAAAAACCTGCTTTTTGTAGGAACTGAGGATGGATTAGAAGTTATCGAATTCAATGACAAGAGCTCGGCAAAACGAATTAATGTAATAAAACTAAATGGAGCAATAAGAAATATTTATGAAGACAAATTTGGTAATGTTTGGCTTGGCACTTCTTACAATGGTTTATACAAACTTAAAAATTTTAAGAACGATTATAATTATCAACCAATAATAGAACACTATGATACTCCCGGTAATATTTCTAATGATGAAATAAAAATATTTACTGTTCAAGACAATGTGCTGTTTACAACTAAAAAAGGAGTGTTTACTTATAATCAAAAAAGTGATTCGTTGTCTTTAGAAAACAAACTCGGGATAAATGAATATCTTCAAAACGCTGAGATAAATTATTTATTGGAAGACAAAAACGAAACTATCTGGATTTCCGCCATTAAAAAGAACTCTCAATTACTTCTTTCAAAAGGTGTAAAAGAGCCTGATGGAACTTACAAATGGGAAGAACTTTTATTTCTTAAAAACATAATAGATTTCTCAAATAAAAATGCTGTAGTATCAATTACAAAAGATGATCAAACCGGAATTATATGGTTTTCCGGTGCCGATGGAATTTTTTGTTACGATAGTAATAATAAATATTTCGTTGATGATGGGAAAAATTTTTCTGTGCTTATTTCAAGTATTACATTAAACGGTGATTCCACTTTATACACAGGAAACGAAAATATTACTTCGCTTTCTCCGGATTTCAACTCATTAAGAATAAAATTTTCATCGCTTAAATACGATCCCGGCTTATCTGAATATCAATACAAACTTGAAGGATTAAGCGATCAATGGTCTGCCTGGACAAACGAAAATATTAAAGATTATACAAAACTGCCGCCCGGTGATTATGTTTTCAAAGTAAGGGCTAGAGATATCGATAACAACATAAGCAACGAAGCACTATTTAAGTTTTATGTTTTATCTCCGTGGTATTTAAAATGGTATTCTTTTTTATTATATGGAATAATAATAGTTACACTCGTTTACTTAATTCTTAAGTTCAGATTTGATCAACTGACAAAACGAAATTTAAAATTAGAATCAATAATATCAGAACGCACAAAGCTTATCAGAGAACAATCCGAAAAACTTGAGCAGCTTGATGAAATAAAAACAAAATTCTTTACAAATGTTTCTCACGAATTCAGAACACCTCTTACATTGATTGTAGGCTACATTCAGCAAATATCGGAAAAGAATAAAGATGAAAATTTAAATGATGATTTAGATATTGTAAGAAGAAATTCGAAAAAATTATTGTGGTTAATAAATCAGTTACTTGATTTTTCTAAATTAAGTTCAGGTGAAATGAAATTAAAAGCAGCGCCTCAAAACATAATAAAAATAATCAGATCAACTATGCTGGCATTTTCACCTTTTGCTGATAAGAAAAATATATCCTTTAACCTCCATACTTTTTCAGACGAGATAATGCTATATATAGATAAAGATAAAATTGAAAAAATTCTTACCAACATATTTTCAAATGCATTTAAATTTACTCCGGAATTCGGAAAGATAGATGTGGATATTACTGATGCCAAAGATTCAATTATTATAAGTATTGCCGATACCGGAATCGGAATTCCAAAGGAAAAAGCTGCAAGAATATTCGATCGCTTTTATCAGGCAAGCACTGATTCGATAAATCAGCAGGAAGGCTCAGGTATTGGTTTATCATTAGTTAAAGAATTAGTGACTTTGCACAAAGGTAAAATTGAAGTTGAAAGTGAAGAAGGACGAGGAACTACCTTTAAGATTGCACTTAAAACCGGAAAAACTCATTTATCTTCCGAAGAAATAACCGAGGAAATAACAGAACCGGAAATAAATGATGAAACTTATTATCCTGAATCAAAAGCAACAGAAAACAAAACGGATTTATTAGAAGACAGTTTTAAGGAACCATCATCCAAACCTCGTTTACTTATTGTAGAAGATAATTTTGATGTAAGGTTTTTCATTAAAGAAAATATGGTTTCTGAATATATAATAAATGAAGCTTCTGATGGAATTGCAGGATTAAATTCTGCAGTTGAGTTTATGCCCGATCTGATTATAAGTGATGTAATGATGCCCAAAATGGATGGTTATCAGCTTTGTGCAAAATTAAAAACCGATACAAGAACAAGTCATATTCCTGTTATCTTACTTACTGCAAAAGCAGAAAGTAAAGATAAAATTTCCGGACTAGAAACCGGTGCTGATGATTACATAGTCAAACCGTTTGAAATGAATGAATTAAAAGCCCGCATAAAAAATTTGATTGAACAGCGCAAAAGAATTCACGAACACTTTAAATCTACCGGAATAATTGAACTGGAAGAATCTTCAATTACATCTACGGATAAAAAATTTCTGCAAAATGTTTATAAATCTATTAATGAAAATCTGTCTGATTCTGGTTTTGGTGTTGAGGTACTTTCTTCAAAATTAGGTATAAGCCGTTCGGTTTTACATAAAAAATTAGTATCGCTTATCGGCGAATCCCCTGTTGAACTTATCAGAAGAATAAGACTCAATAAAAGTGCTGAATTAATAATCAAAAAATTTGGAAACTTATCCGAAATTTCTTTAGAAGTTGGATTTAATAATCCTGCTTATTTCTCAGAATGTTTCAAAAAACAATTTGGAGTTTCCCCTTCTCAATATCCTCCCAAAACTTGAATTTTCTAAACAATATTTAAGCTTTTCAGACTATAAGACAAATCTGTAAGATTTCAACACAAATCTGGTAGATAACACTTTTTATTATTTATAAATAGTATAAGAGAATTTTTATTTGTTTTTAACTTAAAAAAGAATGAACGATTTAATAAAAACAGTATTAAGTGAAGATTTACATCCTTTGGAATTTTTCCTCAGCCAAAACTATCCTGATCCTGCAAAAGGCAATACTGTAATAAAATATTGCATCCCTTATAAATCCTTAGTTCAATTGAAGATTTTTAAGGAAAATGGCGATGAATTAGAAGTAATGCTTAATGAAGTAAAAAACCCTGGAACCTATGAAATCACCATTTCAACAGAAAATTATCCCGATGGAGTTTATCTATATCTGTTACACACAGAAAAATTTAGTAAAATAAAGAGAATGACTGTATTAAAAAGTAATTAATTGTATTTCAATACTAAATAAGAAAGGAAACTTAAGATATGCAAAGATTATTTTTACTTGCAACATTTTTGATGGGACAACTATTATTTGCGCAAGGTTCAAACCCAAATTTTGAATGGTTACATCCAAAACCATTTGGTGCTTCGGTTGGCTGGATAAAAGTCTGGGATGCAAATAATATTTATGCAGTTGGAAGTTCTGGAAATTTTATGAAATCTACTGACGGCGGTCTGACTTTTACGGTTAATCCAAACGCGGGCGTTCCTAATCTTTCACCAAATCCAACAACACAAGATTTAAGAGCTGCATACTTCCTTAATCAAAATTTAGGATATCTTTGTGGTTATGAAGGCGTAACAAAAACTACTGATGGCGGTCAAACATTTACAGAGGTTGGTCCCGGCAATTTTCCTTATACAGAACTAAGAGCTATCCATTTTATTAATGAAAATACTGGCTTTGTACTCGGCAGCTATGATGATGCTTTTGCGAAAACTACTGATGGCGGTAATACCTGGACTAAGTTCACGAATCTTCCATCAGAATTTTATTATGATATGAAAGTATTCAGCGAACAAAGAATTGTTTTAGCCGGCGATTATTCCGGCACAAGCAATGTTTATGTTACAACAAATGGCGGTGCTTCGTGGACTACTTCTACTGCAGGAACAAATTCTGTTTTCTCTTTAGGATTTTCTGATTCACTAAACGGCTTTGCTGGTTCTGATTTTGGAACTGCATTTAAAACTACTGATGGAGGATTAAACTGGACTCCGCTAACTACTTTAAATGCTTTACCAGATGACGCTTTCTTCAGTACTGTTGTACAAGGCTCAAATGTATATTTTCTATCTTATGACTCTACATTTTATTTCTCAACAAATGGCGGTACAACATTTACTTCATCACAATATTTGCCAAGCGGTAGACCAGCTGTAATTATGAGATCTGCTGCCGTTACCGGTTCAACCGTTTTCATTGCTGGAGATATGGGTGCTCTTTATAAATCAACTAACAATGGATTGAACTGGCAGAAATTATCAGTTAATGCAAAGTATGATTTTATTCAGGGGCTTTATGCAGATCAGACAGGAAAGATTATCGCTGTGGGAAGTTCATCAACTTATGAAATCGGAGAACAGATCATTGTTTCCAGCAACGGTGGAAATACCTGGACTTCATTTTCACTTAACGATCCTGAAGATGATTTAAGATCAATTAAAATGACAGATCAGAATACCGGATATGCGGTTGGCAGTAACGGAAGTATCTGGAAAACCACTGATGGCGGTTTCAATTGGAGCCGTTATTCTGGCGCAACAACAATTCAGGCATTTAATGCTGTAGATTTTTATGACGCACAAAACGGAATGGTTGTAGGAAATGATGGTCAAGCCTGGAAAACAACCAATGCAGGAATAACCTGGACTAGTATAACCAGTTCAATTCCCTATGATTATTTTAATGCTGTAGATATGATCAGTCCTACTACAGCACTTGTTTTAGGTGATAATGTTTATAAAACTACTGACGGTGGTGCTACCTGGACTACTATTTCACCGGTATTTCCTGATTCACCCCCCGCAAGATTAAGAATGTTTAATGAATCTGTAGGTGTTATTGTTGGACCAACAGGTTTCTTTGGTTCATTCCCATTTGTATTTAAAACCACTGATGGTGGAAATACCTGGACAGATATGAATTTCTCATTACTTACAACCGATAAATTATATGATGTAGCTTTCCGAACTGCTGATGATATGGTAGTTGTAGGAAATGCCGGTTCAGTTTATCACACTTCAGATAATGGCGTTAACTGGACACAATTTAATCTTGGTTTAGCTAATTTTCCCTACGGAGCTCAGACGCTCGCTGTTGAGTTTAGCGGACCAAACGAAGCTATCGTTGCCGGAGCTATGTCACAAATAGTAAAAGTTTATTTAGATGATATCGTTCCGGTTGAACTTGCATCATTCTCCTGTTCAGTGAATAATTCTGATGTTACGCTTCATTGGATTACTTCAAGCGAACTTAATAATCATCGATTTGAAATTGAAAGAAAAACTTCGCAATCCGAAGTCTGGCAGAAAATCGGAACAGTAAACGGTAACGGTACAACAACCAATTCTACTGAATACTATTTTACGGATGAAAATCTTTCACCGGATATTTATAACTACAGATTAAAACAAATTGATTTCAACGGTTCATTTGAATATTCAAAGGTTGTTAATGCTGATCTTACTTCACCTGTTGCTTTTGAATTAATGCAGAACTATCCAAATCCGTTTAATCCATCAACAACAATAAGTTATAATATTCCAAATAGTGCATTCGTTACTCTTAAAATTTATGATGTGCTTGGCAATGAAATTACAACACTTGTTAATCAGCAGCAGTCTGCAGGTAAATACAATGTTTCCTTTGATGCCGGCAATTTAAGTAACGGAGTATATATATATTCACTCCAGGCAAACGATTTCAGTGATGTTAAGAAAATGATTTATATGAAATAAATCCATTTTGAATTTAAATAACATGAAAAATGAAAAGCAGATAAAGGCGGGCTATTAAGCCTGCCTTTATTTTTTTCACTGATCTTTGCGGTTGAATCATTTGCTAACACGCTGCTGTTGAAAAAGCAAAAAGAATAAAAGTGATCCTTAGACAAGATTTTCCAAATGCATAAGAAATACTTCTAATTAAATACATATCTGAACTTCACAATCAAATGTATTAAATGAATATTAAGTTTCGCGATAAAATAAAAGATATATGCCTGCCGAATCTTCATCAATCTTTTAATTAATAAAAATTAATCTGATTTTAAGAATCATTTAATAATATCGAAGTAATGTATAAGTGATAAAAAAAAGAAGGTAATTTAAAATGAAAACATTAAGCAAAATATATTTAGTAATTCTTTTACCGCTTCTATTCTTATCTTTTTCTGCAATCAATTTTGCACAAGTAAACACAAAGCTATTGGAAAGTAAGGTTGAAAAGACAATTGGCGGCTATTATTCGGATCACTTTGATATCTCGGCAAGTAACGAAGGAGTAATTACAATCAAAGGCACTACAAATACATTATTTGATAAGCTTAAAATCGGAGAACTGATTTCTAATGTTGAAGGAGTGAGGAGCATAAATAACAAAATTGAAGTTCAGACTGAGCCTACTCCGGACAACATTATTAAATATAATATTGAAAATGAACTGGAATTAAATAATATAATTCTGGAACCAAAAAATATAATTGTTGATGTTTCTAACGGTGTTGTTAATCTTTCAGGAACAGTAAGTTATTTCCGGGAAAAATTAATGGCTCAATCAATAGCTTCGTGGCAGGATGGTGTGGTTGATATTACAAGTAGCATAAAAGTATTGCCGTCTTCCAAAGCTAAAAGCGACGATAATTTAAAACAGTTAATAGCCGATATTCTTCAAAAACATTTCTCACTGGAAAATAAAGTCAATTACACTGTAAGCAATGGTATTGTATCCATTGGCGGAAGTGTTAGCAGCCTGTATGCAAAAGATCATATACAGGAAGAAATACAAAATCTACTCGGAGTAAAAGAGGTTGTTAATACTTTAACTCTTCAGGCGCTTTAATTAAAGAGGAAGAGAGATAAAATAATGAAAAAGATAAATGTATTAATAAGATTATCAGCTGTTTTATTACTGATGTTTTTGTTCATAATAGTTACCGGCTGTTCTGCATTGGAAGGACAAAATAGCTTTCAAGATAACAGACCGTCTGAATATAACATTCAGGATCTTAATGGATATGGTGAGTGGATCACAATAAACACTTACGGGCATGTATGGCGTCCTTATGCTGTTGATGGCTGGATGCCTTTTGATAATGGTCATTGGGTATTTTCAAACTTGAACTGGACATGGGTCTCGTATGAACCATTTGGCTGGATTGTATATCATTATGGAGAATGGTATGATGATCCGTTTTATGGATGGGTATGGATTCCGACTGACAATGTTTGGTCGCCTGCAAATGTAACCTGGTTAAGTTATGGCGATTATATTTGTTGGGCTCCCTTAGGACCTAGAGGTGTTCATTATGAAAATCCCTGGGAAAATAATCAAACAAGAATCTGGCATGTCGTAAGGGCTTCAGATTTCACAAAAGATAATATCAGGAATTACACAATTCTTAATCCCGTTAGAAATGAAAACGGAAGGAATGTAATTAACCAGCAGCCTGACAGACAATTTGTTGAAAAAAATATCGGTAAAACTGTTCAAGAGGTTAATATTAAACGGGAACCTGTAAAAATAAATGTAAGAAATATTGAAAGAATGAATTTACCAAAAGAAGAAGCCTCGCGCGTTGAACAAAACTCACCACGAGTTATGAAAGAAGTCTTAGTCCCTCGTGATGAGTTTCATAAGCAGCAAAGCGTAAGAAATCAACGAAGCGAAAGGAAAAAATAATAAGTAAAAACTGCTGAAAAATTTTTCAAATCAATCAAGATGGCAGCGGTTCAATTTATTCGAAAGTCTTACTTAACACAATTAATATTTATTTAAACTGTATTCAGATTATTGATACATTTAAGATTATCTTCCGGGATCCCATTCAGTGCCTGCCATAGTTGCAATAATCTGAACAGTGTCAGCAGTTTTCTTTACTATTAAGAGATAATCTTTATTTGTCTTTAATATCCACTCTTCATTATCTGTGTTATCAAAATCTTTAGTGTAACTATCCCAATTGTAATTTCTAAACTTTTCACTGATATATTCTTCTTCATAATCCCCTTCTAAAAATTTTATATTAATCTGATACAATGGTCTTTCAGTGTTTACACCCTCTTCTTCCTTATCAAATTTATAAACCACCTCATCAATACCATCCTGATTCACTTCTTCCGTAGCACCAAACCACATATCAGATGCATTATTGCTAATATCCAGCATAAGTGTATCTTTAACATTTTCAAAATCAGCGAGAGGCATCCCAATATAAATACCATCGAGATAATCAGGTAAATATTGAGATGATTCTTCAACAGTAATCTGGCGAGTGAATTCGGATTCTTCTTGTGCTAACAAAGCAAATGGCATCCACAAACTAAGCACGAGCATAAAATAAAAATACTTCATATAACCTCCTGAACTATTAAAAAAAATATTAAAAAGACACTTGTAATTAAAAGCTGAGAAAATAACTGATAAAAAATAACAATGTTTATATAAAAACACTGCAATAAAATTTCTTAGATAAAAAGTAATACCTGATTTATGATAAAAAATCAATTATATGAATATTCCTGCTTAATAAATCGATGAAAACAAATTGTTTTTAATTAATGATTTTTACTAATGGCTGATTTGTCTATAATAAGAGTAAAAACAAATAGACTCTTTTTGATTTTAACAAAATAAAAAAGCCCCGTTATACCACGGGGCTTAAAATAATCTTATAAAAGAACTATTTTTTCTTTAATACTTTCTTTAACACTTCATCTTTTGAAATCGGCTTTGTGCAGAAGAACCAATCGTGACATTTAACATCTTTCTCCTTGCCTTCCATTCTGTCTTTTGCAGTGCCGCAGGAACCTGCAGTTGGAACAATAACATCATCTCCCGGTCTCCAGTCTGCAGGAGTTGCAATACTAAACTCATCTGCTGTCTGAAGAGCAATTAACACTCTGTAAAGTTCGTCAAAGTTTCTTCCGAGACTTAAAGGATAATAAATGATTGTTCTTATTATTCCTTTCGGATCAACAAAAAAAACAGCACGAACTGCTTTTGTTGAGCTTTCGCCGGGCTGAAGCATTCCGTATTTTTTTGCAACTTCCATTGTTATATCTTCAATCAATGGGAAAGTTACCTCAACATTTTTCATTCCTTTGTATTCAATTTTTTCTTTTATGGTTCTCAGCCAGGCAATATGACTGTAAAGACCATCAACAGAAAGTCCTACAAGCTGACAATTAGCTTCGTTGAATTGTTTTTCCATTGTTGCAAAAGTCATAAACTCTGATGTGCAAACAGGAGTAAAGTCAGCCGAATGGCTGAATAAAATTACCCACTTGCCGGAATAATCTGCCGGAAAATTTATTTCGCCCTGAGTTGTAATTGCTTTGAAAGATGGTGCTTTATCGCCGATTCTTGGCATTGAAGTTACGGTTTGAGTTGTTTGTTCCATTGGTATATCTCCACTTTAATTTTTTGATTTGATAAATGTATGATGTAATAAGTTAATTACAGATTCTAAGTTTCATATTATCTGCATCACAATGATAGGATTTTTAAGTTCACTTACAAGTCTTTGAAAAAATATTTGAATTGACAGCGGGCAATTATTGAGTGTTCCCATCTTTTACCCACGGATAAATCCGTGGGTTATAATTTTTACATTAAGGATTTGCTACCGTTTTATTAACCCACGACTTCAGTCGTGGGGGAAAAAGAACAGAAGGAATAATAGAAGAAACCGATTCATCGGTTTCCTATACTCACTCACAGCTAGCTTATTGGCAAAGAGAGTAAACGGTTATCCATAGGACTCCTTTGGAGAAACCGTTAATGCCGGATTTCTTCTTTTTCTATTACCCACGGATAAATCCGTGAGTTACAGCTTGTACGTCAGTCCGTATTTCTCAGCGAACCGCTTATACTCTTCTGCAAAACTTATTTTTCTATGATGTTCTTTCTGATTTGTAATATATTTTCTTACTTCTTTAACCATTGATTCACTTACAGAAAAAGCACCGTATCCAGTTTGCCAGGCAAACTTTACTTTTAGAAATTTATTTTGATTTATCCAGTGAGAAGAATTTCCTTTAATGTTTTTTACAACATCAGCAAGCGAGTAATTCTGGTTTAGTAAAAATAAAATATGAATATGATCTGCTGTTCCGTTAATAATATCTACAGCACAATCAAAATCTTTCTCAATTAAGTTTTTAATATGATTGTAGAGTTGTAGCTCAAATGACTTGTCTATTAGCGGAAATCTTTCCTTTGTTCCAAAAATCAGATGTATCCATATTTTATTTAATGAGTGTGACATATATTCTTTCTAAACCCACGGATAAATCCGTGGGTTATAATTCATTCATCTAAAGCAATATCTCTAACCCCCTCCGCTACGGTAATTTCAGTCGTAAGCATCAAACTCTGATTACTTACTAAACACCAAACCAACTCTTTCAGATACATTTACTTTTATCGTGTCGCCATCAACAAAATTACCAGCAAGTAATTCCTGTGAAAGTGGATTGATAAGATATTTCTGTATTACTCTTTTTAATGGACGTGCACCAAAAGTAACATCGTAACCAAGCTGTGCTAACCAGTCTTTTGCATCGTCTGAAACATCAAGAGTTATTTCTTTCTCTTGCAGCATCTTCTGAACCCGTGCAAGTTGTATATCAACAATCTGTCTTATCTCAGATTTCAGCAGCGGTTTGAAAAGAACTATCTCATCAATTCTGTTTAAGAATTCCGGACGGATTGTTCTTCTAAGTAAATCGTGCATTTGTTCACGCAACTGACCTAAAATCTCATCTGCGTTTTTTTCGTTGTATGATTCAAGTTTATCCTGAATAATATGCGAACCAAGATTTGATGTCATAATGATTATTGTATGCTTAAAGTTAACCGTTCTTCCCTGATTATCTGTTAATCTTCCGTCATCAAGCACTTGTAAAAGAACGTTGAAAACATCCGAGTGTGCTTTTTCTATTTCATCAAGTAACACAACCGAATATGGTCTTCTTCTAACAGCTTCTGTCAACTGTCCGCCTTCTTCATAACCAACATATCCCGGAGGTGCACCAATCAATCTTGAAACAGAAAACTTTTCCATATACTCGCTCATATCAATTCTGATCATTGCGTGTTCATCGTCGAATAATACTTCTGCCAGTGCGCGTGCAAGTTCTGTTTTTCCAACGCCGGTAGTTCCAAGAAATATAAATGATCCTATCGGACGATTTACATCCTGCAGTCCGGATCGTGAACGACGAATCGCATTTGCAACTGCTGAAACCGCTTCATCCTGCCCAACAACACGTTTATGAAGCTCATCTTCAAGTCGTAATAATTTCGTCCTTTCGCTCTCTAACATTTTAGTTACAGGAATTCCTGTCCACTTTGAAACTATTTCCGCAATGTCTTCGGAATCAACTTCTTCTTTAAGCATCCTTTTATCTTGCTGAGCATCTGCAAGGTTTTTTGTTTCTTCTTTCAATTTCTTTTCAAGATCAGCTATTCTTCCGTAACGGATTTCAGCAACTTTACCAAGATTTCCATCCCGCTCGTATCTTTCAGCTTCAACTTTCAGATTTTCAATTTCACTTTTCATTGTTCTGATCTTCTGAATGTTTTCTTTTTCAAGATCCCAATGTAATTTAAGTTTCGTCCGTTCTTCGTTAAGTTCGCTCAATTCCTTTTCAAGTTCTTCAAGTCTTTTCGCGGATGCGTCATCTTGTTCTCTTTTTAATGCTTCGCGCTCAATCTCAAGCTGTTTTACTTTTCGTTCAAGCGTATCAAGTTCTTCGGGCATAGAATCAATTTCAATTCTAAGTTTTGATGCCGCTTCATCAATCAGATCAATTGCTTTATCAGGGAGAAATCTATCTGTTATATATCTTTCCGAAAGCTGAGTTGCTGCAACAATAGCTCCATCTGTTATTCGAACACCATGATGAACTTCGTATCGTTCTTTAAGTCCACGCAAAATTGAAATTGTATCTTCTTCAGATGGTTCTTCCACTAACACAGGTTGAAAACGCCTTTCAAGAGCAGCATCTTTTTCGATATGCTTTTTGTATTCATCAAGAGTTGTAGCACCAATTGCGTGGAGCTCGCCTCGCGCAAGTGCCGGTTTAAGAATGTTTGCCGCATCCATCGCACCTTGAGTTGCACCTGCACCAACAAGCGTATGAAGCTCATCGATAAAAAGAATTATCTCTCCGTTTGATTCCTGAACTTCTTTGATAACAGCTTTTAATCTTTCCTCAAATTGTCCACGGAATTGTGTTCCTGCAATAAGCGCTCCCATATCAAGTGCAACAATTCTTTTTGTTTTAAGATTTTCAGGAACATCTCCTGCAATAATTCTGTGTGCAATGCCTTCAGCGATAGCTGTCTTCCCTACTCCAGGTTCACCAATTAACACAGGATTATTTTTCGTTCTTCTCGAAAGCACCTGCAGCACTCTTCGTATCTCATCATCCCTGCCGATAACAGGATCGAGCTTTCCTTGTTTTGCAAGTTCATTCAAATCTCTTCCATACTTTTCAAGAGATTGATATGTATCCTCGGGATTCTGCGATGTAACCCGCTGATTTCCACGAATATCTTTTAACGCTGAAAGAATATCCTTATATGTTATTCCGTTATCTCTTAAAAGCTGTCCTGCTTTTCCTTTATCGTTGGATAGAGAAAGCAAAATATGTTCGGTTGATACATAATCATCTTTAAGATTTTTTGCTTCTTCAGCAGCTTCGTCAAAAAGTTTTGCTAGCGATTGAGACATTTGCTGATTGCCTAAACCTGTTCCGCTTACTTTTGGCAATGATTCAAGCAGTTGATTTACTTTTAGTTTAACTGCATTAAAATTGCCTCCGGTCTTCTTGATAATTGTCTCTGCAACATTTCCGCTTTCCTGCACAATTGCAGCCAAAATATGTTCTGGTTCAACAATTTGGTTTGTGTAATTTTGTGCGATCTCAATCGCAGTTTGCACAACTTCCTGTGCTTTTACTGTTAGTCTATTAAAATTAAATGCCATAATATTTTCCTCTATTGCCTTTAGATTCCCATCCAGGATGATAATGACTAAGTGAAATTGTCATTCCCACGTAAGTGGGAATCTCTTTTTAATTGTCCACCAATCTTTCATATAAATCAATCCAGTTAGGATTGGTTTTCTCTATTAATTCAATTTTCCATTGACGGTTCCATTTTTTCAATCTTTTTTCTCTAAGGATCGCGTCTTCAATCCTATCAAATACTTCAAAGTATATAAGCTTTTTTATATTGTATTTTTGGGTAAAGCCGTTAATTAATTTATTTCTATGTTCATATATTCTTCTGGCAAGATCGTTTGTTACTCCAATATACAACGTCCCATTGGGTTTGTTTGTCAAGATATAAACATAATAATTTTTCATCTTACAAAATGATTATTCGGATTCCCGATCAAGTCGGGAATGACAAAAATTACTATTCGTTGTTTTTCCTATACAAATCACTCGCCTCTGTTAACATCTTATTTAATCTGTTCACAAGTTTGTGTGGATCATCCAGACTTCCTTCAAGCAATAATGCTGATTCATAAAGCTGTTCCGTCGTATCAACAATAAACTGATCGTTTTCGTTTTTCTTAAATACACTTACCAGATTTATTATAAGCTTATGATCTTTATTTATTTCCATCAGTCTTTTTTGAGCCGGCATTGCCAATCCCTGATTTGACATCTTCAATATTTTCTGCATCGTTGATGACATTGAATCATCGGGGTTTATTAAAGTTGCCGGACTTCCCTTTAATCTTTTTGATTCGTGAACTTCTGTAACTCTGTCACCAAGAATTTCCTTCATCTTTAACATCAATCTGCCAAATGCTTTGTCATCTTCTTTGCTTAATTTTTCTTTCGGCTCTTCATCTTTAACAACATCCTCAAGTTTCTCAATATCCTTTAAGTTTGCAGCATCAACAGATTTAAAATCAAAGTCTTTGTATTTACGAATTGATGTTACTACAAACTCATCAACAGGATCATACAAATAAAGAACTTCTAATCCTTTTGATTTAAATATTTCAAGATGCGGATTCATATCAATTGCTTCCCTGCTTGCGCCAAGTGCGTAAAAAATTTCCTTCTGATCTTTTTTCATCCTACCAGCATAATCTTCGAGAGAAACAAGTTCTTTTTCATCTTTACTTTCTGATGAATTAAATCTTAGCAAGGATTGATACTTTTCCATGTTTGAAAAATCCATATAACCAAGCTTGAATATTTTACCGTGCTCTTTCCAAAAATCAGCATAGCGTTCGGGATTATCTTTTGCAACTTTTGTTAAGTGAGAAAGAACATTGCTCGTAATACTCTGAGATATTTTTGTGAAAATTATATTTTCCTGTAAAGTCTCTCTTGATATGTTCAACGGCAAATCTTCTGAATCAACAACACCTTTAACAAAACTTAAATACTCAGGAAGCAGTTCTTTATTCTGATGTTGAATTAGAACTCTTCTTACATACAAATCCAAACCATAGTCATCACGATTAAAGCGCCAGAATTCATAGCTTTTCTTCGGGATGAAAAGCAGCGCATTAAATTGTATCGGAGCATCAACCGATGAATGGATTGTTTCAAGCGGCTCTTCATTGTCATAAGTTAAGAATTTATAGAACTCATCGTATTGCTCTTTTTTAATTGATGACTTCGGTTCACGCCAGATTGCAGCAATTGTGTTTACTTTTTCATCCTTCAAATAAATTGGGAAAGAAATAAAGTTGGAGTGTTTCTTAATTACTCCTTCAAGTCTGTATTTTTCTGCAAATTCTTTAGCGTCATCTTTTAGATAAACTTCAATTGTAGTTCCGCGTTTTATCTCTTCAGTTAAATCAGAAATTTCATAGTCCCCTGTTCCATCGGATTTCCACTCAACGGCATTCTGATCTTTCTTAAATGATTTTGTTTTGATAACAACTTCTTTTGCAACCATAAACACTGAGTAAAAACCGATTCCAAATCTTCCAATTATATTGTTAACTGCTTCTTTGTTTTCCGCAAGTTGCTTTAGAAATTCTTCCGACCCGGATTTTGCAATCGTTCCGATATTTGCAATCATTTCATCACGAGTCATTCCGATTCCTGTGTCAGTTATTGTCACGAGGTTTTTCTTATCGTCAAAATCAATTCTTATTTCAAGCGGAAGTTCTTTATCTGCAATGTCTGTTCCCTTGTTTGATTCAAATCGTAATTTATCCAAAGCATCAGAAGAGTTTGAAATTAACTCTCGTAAAAAAATCTCACGACTTGTGTATAACGAGTGCACAAGTATATCAAGTAGTTTTTTAGTTTCAGCTTTAAATTCAAATTTTGTTTTAGTTGTTTCTGTCATTATTTCTCCTTCATTCAACTTACTTTATTCTGGTCTTAATGATTTTAACTTGTTAAATAATTCTTTCTCTTCCCTGCTAAGATTTTTTGGAACAGTAACATGAATATCGATAAACAAATCGCCTCGCACACCATTTTCAATCAATCCCAATCCTTTAAGCCTTAAAACTTTTTCAGATTCTGTTCCTTCAGGAATATTAACACTTACTGTTTTGCCATCAAGTGTTCTGATGTTTTCTTTTCCACCGAGCACAGCGGTATACAAATCAATATCAAGATTATAATAAAGCTGGTTATCTTTAATTTCATAAAATGGATGTTGAAGAATGTGTATGTTTAAAAACAAATCGCCTTTTGTTCCGCCAGCAGTTTTGGACCTTCCCAATCCTTTTAATCTAAGTTTTTGTCCGTCCTTTGTTCCGGGATTTATTTTAACTTTAAGCTTTTTACCATCAACATTAATTGTCTTTTCGCTTCCGTTAAATGCATCTTCAAGCGAAACATTCAAAACAACTTCAACATCAACAGCAGTTTTCTGTTGCTGAGTTCTCCCGCTAAATCCTCTGCCGCCGCCAAAAAATGATTCGAAGAAATCCGAAAATCCCCCACCCATTCCGCCAAAGATATCACCAAAGTCTCCGCTGAACTCATAAGTAGCACCTGTTCTTCCACCGCTTCTGCTGCCGCCAAAATGAGTAAAGAAATCATCGAAGCCCTGTCCGCCTGTATGCTGATATTGTTTCCAGTTTGCACCGAGTGTATCATACTTTTTCCGTTTTTCAGGATCACTCAAAACCTCGTTTGCTTCAGTAATCTCTTTAAACTTTTCTTCAGCAGATTTATTTCCGGGATTACGGTCAGGATGATATTTCATTGCAAGCTTTCTATAAGCTTTTTTAATTTCATCCTGCGTTGCAGATTTTTCTACACCAAGTATTTTATAATAATCTTTGTATTCCATAAAAGATTTTATTTATCTCACTTTCTAAATTTACTAAAATTGTTTCTTCAACATTAGTTCGCATTATTCTCTTTTGATTTATCTAACAATTCTTTTTTAATAAAAAAAGGGTAACTAAATAGTTACCCTTTTTATCATCATCTACTCTTTACTTATTTCACTTTGATATCAATTTCTTTTGGCTTAGCTTCTTCTGCTTTAGGGATAGTTATTGTTAACTGTCCGTTTGCAAACTCAGCGTTTATCTTTTCAGCCTGAATCAATTCAGGAAGATTAAATGATCTGAAATACTTACCATAAGATTTCTCTATTCTATGGCACTTTGCATCTCTGGTTTCCTCTTCCTGAGTTCTTTCGCCACTGATATTTAATTTACCATTTGTAAAAGATATTTTAACATCTTCCTTTTTGATTCCTGGTAAATCTACCTTTAAGGTATAATTATCTTTGTTCTCATAAATATCAGTTAACGGCATCCATACCGCATTCTCGTATTCAGCATCTAAATCTTTGCTTTTAGAAATGCCAAATCTGTTTTCAAGTGAGTTGAACATTCTGTTGAACTCTCTTTCGAAATCAAAAAGATCTCTAACCGGGTTAAATTTTACTAATGTCATTTTAACATCTCCTATTCTTTTAATTATTTTGATTATTGTTTAATTTTCAAACTCGCTTCTTAATAAACAATGAATGTGCCATTCGTTAAAATTCACATAACTTCTTATATTATAATGGGTTACAGAAGCATTTAACTTTTATAACCTCTTTGCCATTATGTCGGATTATTTGACAACTACTTCGATTTAATAAATTATACGTCATAATAATGCGTCATATTGGCAAATATGAGTATAGTTTGTCTATTTGCTAATAAATTGAATTTTCTTTCAGTATTATCTATTTTTGCAATCTTAATTTTTGAGCATTTATAAAGTGAAAGAAGATACAATCGTTGCTTTAGCTACTCCTGCTGGAGTTGGTGCCATTTCGATTATAAGAATTAGCGGCAATAAAGCGTTTGATGCAACAGATAAATTCTTTTCAGGCAAAGTTAAAATCAAAGATTCTGCTTCACACACCATACATTACGGAGATATAAAAAATCAGGATGGGGAACATATCGATGATGTTTTGGTATCGGTTTTCAAGGCTCCAAATTCATATACAGGTGAAGACAGCGTTGAAATAAGCACTCACGGTAATCCGCTTATAACTCAAAAAGTAATTGAACTTTTAATTACTCTAGATGATGTCAGATTAGCAGAACCGGGTGAGTTTACAAAAAGAGCTTTTCTAAACAACAGAATCGATCTTGCTGAGGCAGAAGCTGTTGCAGATATAATCAACTCAAGAACTGAGGCAGCATTTCGTGGTGCAAGAAATCAATTAGACGGATTTCTTTCTACAAAGGTAAACGATTTAAGATCTCAGTTACTAAATTCATCATCATTTATTGAATTGGAACTTGATTTTGCTGAAGAGGATATTGAATTTGTTAATCAGGATGAGTTGCTCAGAAGAATAGAAGCAATAATTATTGAGATTGATACTTTGTTAGAAAGCTATGAATTTGGTAAAGTTATTCGCGATGGTGTAAATGTAGCAATAGTTGGAAAGCCAAATGTAGGGAAGTCATCATTATTAAATTACATTCTTAAAGAATCCAGAGCAATTGTAAGTGAAATTCCGGGAACAACCAGAGATGTAATTCGTGAAGAAGTTTCAATCGATGGAATTTTATTCAGATTGTTTGATACTGCCGGAATAAGAATTTCGGAAGATACAATCGAGAAAGAGGGGATTTTAAGAAGTCAGGAAACGATTAGGAATTCCGATTTAATAATTTTCCTGGAAGATATTCAGCAAGGAGAATCAAAGGACCTTTATGTTGAACTTCTTAATTTAACTAGTTCTGACAAAGTAATTAAAGTTCTAAATAAAATCGATCTTGACCCTTCGTCTACTATAAGTTCTGATGTTAAAATCTCAGCTAAAACAGGGCAGGGGATTGACAGACTTTTTGAAAAGCTAAAAGAAAAAACAATAGGCTCAAGCAGCTACACTGAAAAAACGGCAATCGTAACAAACCTTAGACATCATAACTGCCTAAAGAGATCGAGAGAAAATTTAATTAATGCTAGAGAATCGATTTTAAAAAAAATGAGCGGAGAGTTTATATCAGTTGATTTACGAAATGCTGAAATGAACCTCGCTGAAATCATCGGCGAAGTTACAACTGATGATATTTTAAACAATATTTTTATGAAATTTTGCATAGGAAAGTAAATAAATGTTTCACGTGAAATCTAAATTGTTAATATTTGGCAAATAATTTGTTTCACGTGAAAAAAGGAAAAGATTAGAAAATGAAGAAATTTGACATTGTTGTGGTCGGCGGCGGACACGCTGGAATTGAGGCGGCATCTGCCGGTGCAAGAATGGGGTGTTCGGTTGGATTAATTACTATGGATAGATTTGCTATGGCAAGGCTTTCTTGTAATCCAGCTATTGGTGGAACTGCAAAAGGACATCTTGTTCGGGAAATAGATGCTCTTGGTGGCATTATGGGAAAAATTGCTGATCCAACTGGAATTCAATTCAGAATGTTAAACAGATCGAAAGGTCCTGCAGTTTGGTCTTTGAGATGCCAATCCGACAGAAAATTATATTCTGAAGAAGCTTATCGTGTGGTTAACTCAACAGAAGATCTAGAAATAGTTGAAGACTCTGCAATCGGAGTTATAGCAGAAAAAGGAAAAGTTGTTGGTGTAAAAACTCAGAGCGGGGAAGACATACTTTGTAAAGCACTGATTCTTTCTTCCGGAACATTTCTAAATGGTTTAATGCACACAGGATTAACAAAAACAGTCGGCGGAAGATTTGGCGAACAACCTTCAATAGGAATAACAGAATCTCTTGTAAGCTTAGGCTTTGAATATGGAAGGCTAAAAACCGGCACTCCGCCACGATTGAGAAAAGATACAATCAATTGGGATGTGTTAGAAGAACAACCTGGCGATGAAAATCCGGAGCCATTTTCATATCAAACTGATCTTTCTAAATTTCCGTTTCTTCCACAAGTAAGCTGTCATATTACTTACACAGGTAAAGAAGTCCATAAAACATTGGAAAAAGGATTTGAGTTTTCGCCAATGTTTACAGGAAGAATACAAGGAGTTGGACCTCGTTACTGTCCATCCATTGAAGATAAAATAGTTCGCTTTTCTGATAAAGAAAAACATCAGTTATTTCTGGAACCGGAAGGACTTGATAGTGATTTAATTTATCTAAATGGATTCTCTTCATCGCTTCCTGCAGAAATTCAATATGAGGCGTTGAGGAAAATTAAAGGATTAGAAAACGCAGAAATGGTTCGCCCCGGTTATGCAGTTGAATATGATTTCTTTCCACCATACCAGGTTGATTTAACTTTAGAGACAAAACTAATTAAAGGATTATATTTTGCCGGACAGATCAATGGAACATCAGGATATGAAGAAGCTGCAGCACAAGGATTGGTTGCAGGAATAAATGCAGCTTTAAAAATCCAGGGTAAACCAGAATTTGTTTTGAAAAGAAGTCAGGCTTATATCGGAGTTTTAATTGATGATCTTGTAACAAAATCAACTGATGAACCTTACAGAATGTTTACTTCAAGAGCTGAGCATAGATTACTTTTACGACAGGATAATGCTGATAGAAGACTTATGAAATATGGATTTGAATTTGGTCTAATCCCTGAAGAGTTGTTTGCAAAAATTAATTATAGAGAAAAAGCAATTATTAGTGGTATTGATTATTGTCGCACTAAAAAATATCACGCTAAAGAAATCAATAAATTTTTAAATAATACAAATTCCCATGAAATAGATTCAACCGAAACAATTTCAAAGTTGTGTAAAAGACCTGAAATAAATCTAAAGCAGCTTTTAGAATTTAACGGATCTATGAACGAACAAGCAGCAATTGATCTTTTAAACGATAAAATTGCACTTAATCAAGCAGAGATTGAATTAAAATATGAAGGATATATTCAGAGGCAATACGAGACTATTGCAAAGTTAGAACGGTATGAAACAACAGCAATTCCATTGAATTTTGATTTCAATAAAATTAAGCACTTATCAACAGAAGGAAAATCGAAATTGAATAAAGTTAAGCCCCGGTCAATCGGGCAAGCTTCACGTATTTCAGGAGTAACGCCTTCAGATATTTCCATTTTGTTAGTATATTTGAAAAACTAATTTTTAAGGTTTTTACTAATGTCGCCTACCAAACAAGAAATTTATCTTAAAGAACTTCAAAACTTTTGCTGGGATAATGGTTTCAATCCGGAACCAATGCGAAATGAAAGACTTGCATTTTATGCTAATTTGGTCGTCGAAAAAAATAAAAATGTAAATTTGATCTCCAGAAAAGACGAAGCAAATATTATTGAAAATCATATTTTCATTTCAGCATACATAACACAATTTCTGCCTGAAAAAGTTACAAGATTTTTAGATGTCGGAACCGGTGGCGGCTTTCCGGGAATTCCTCTTGCAATTATGAGACCCGATTTAAGAGGTGTTTTAGCTGATTCTACCAGCAAAAAAATAGATGCTGTAAAAGAGTTTATTGATAAACTCAAGTTAAGCAATGTTACTGCAGAAAATGCCCGTGTTGAAAGTCCTGAGTTTATTGAAAAGTATAAGGAAAGTTTTGATTTAATTGTAAGCAGGGCAGTAGTTCCAATAATAATTCTTTTCAGATATGCTTTGCCGCTTGTAAAAGATAAAGCATTTATCGTTGCTATGAAAGGCGGCGATGTTGATAGCGAGTTTCAAAAAGCCGAATTGAAGTATAAATCCTTTATCAAAAAATCCACTGTTTATGAATTAGCTTATAAACCAACTAATACCAGAAACAAAAAAGGAAAGAAATTAGTAGTAATAGAATTACAGAAATAATTATAAAACTAAATTAACGATTTTCTTACCTCATTAATGAGATTTCATCTCGTCATTTTATTATTCGTTCTCATTTCTCCGATCTTATATCCACAGATTGAAGAAGGTGCAGAAAAAGACTTCCGGAAATTTTTTGAAGTCGGGGGAGATGTGTTGTCTTCTCCAAAAGATTTTCAATCAGATGATTGGATAAAGCTAACAGCAACTATTGGAATAACTGGTTTGGCGATGTTAGTTGATGAAGATATAAAAGAATTTTCACAATCAAACAAAACAGAATTCCTGAATAGTATTTTAGAAGTTGATGACTATTATCATATTGAATTTATGGCATCAAGTATTGCTTTACTTTATTTATATGCGTTAATAGATAAAAACAATGATGTTAGAAATCTTTCGTTGCGGCTGACAGAAGCAACTGTATACGGAGAATTAATTAATTTAGGAATAAAATTCACCAGCGGAAGAAGCCGCCCGTATTTTACTGAATCAGCTTTTGAATATGATCCATTTAATACGAACTTTGACCAAACTTCATTTCCATCAGGTCATTCTACTTTAGCTTTTGCATATTCAACTGTAATAGCAAAAGAATACAATAATTTTTTCTGGAAATTCGGATGGTATGGTTTAGCAGTTATGACTGCTTATGCAAGAGTTTATAATAACAAACACTGGTTCTCTGATATTGTGCTTGGTTCGGCAATCGGTTTGTTTGTTGGAGAGTTTGTTAATAATCATAAAACAAACCAAAGATTAAATTTACCAACTGAGCCGGTATCTCCGCCACAGCCTATTTTACATCTTACTATTCCTTTTTGACCTGGTTATGACAAAGAATGATTTATTAAAAAATAATTTTGAGATAATAAAAAATAATGAATTTGATAATTTCAATTCTATTCATATTAGTCCGCTATATGGCTCTGCAAAAAGCTTCGCGATTAAGGAATTGTTTGCTCAAAATAATCTCTTAGTCCTTCTTTTAACTGAAACAAAATTAGTTAATGAATTTAAAGTTGAACTTAGTATTTTAGGGTTATCAGACGATTTGATTGTTATTGACGATTTTAATATCGAATCAATTCAGGAGAAGCTTACCGAAATTTCCAAAAGGAAAAAATTTATTCTGATTTCAACATATCAGATTTTAACATTAAAACTTCCTGATAAAGAAAAAATAAATCATCTTACTACAAAAGTTTCTGTTGGCGGAGAAGTAAAATATGATGACCTTATTGAATACTTAAATTTACTCGTTTATACAAAAGATAAATTTGTTGAAGCACAGGGTTACTATTCCCAACGAGGAGCAATAATTGATTTTTGGTCATACTCAGAAAAAAGTCCGGCGCGATTAGAGTTTGATGGAGATTTTATTGATTCAATCAGATATTTTGATCCTGAAAGTCAGCGCTCTTTTGAGAAAATTGAAGAAGTAACTTTAGCAGCAGCGTTCGAAAACCAAACGGTTGC
Organism: Bacteroidota bacterium; assembly: GCA_022708025.1. Lineage (GTDB taxonomy): Bacteria > Bacteroidota > Ignavibacteria > Ignavibacteriales > Ignavibacteriaceae > IGN3. Next base: position 24,224 of record JAKIZM010000045.1, read on the forward strand.
ATATAATTCAGATATCTTTAGCTATTTAGATAATCCGATATTTATTGCATCATCGTACGAGTTGAACAACTTAAAAGTTATTAATGATGAGAATTTAACTTCAGAAGAAAATAAAAATTTCGACTCACAAATCAATACAAAAGATACTGATGATGAAGATGATTTTCCGGAAATTACTGCTGATCTGATAACAGAAAATTCAGACGATCAACAGAAAAATGATGTTCAATCAGTCCAGTCGTTTAATTACAAAAACACAAATGCTAAATGGATAATTGAAGAGGAGATTAATTCTGAGTTCAGAGTTGATATTGGTATTTCACCTTCGCCATCAATTAATTCAAACTATCAGATATTATTCAGCACAATAAAAGATTTTTCAGATAAAAATTATGATGTTTTTATCACCTCTGAAAATGAACTTCAAACAAACAGATTAAAAGATTTACTCGCAGAAATAAGTCCTGAACTTGACGAACTTATCGAATCGCAAAAAATAAAAGTTGAAACTCTGGCAATTAAAGAAGGATTTATAAATCGCAACGAAAAACTTTTAGTTCTTACCGATTATCAGATTTTTAATAAACCTTATCGCACGAAAATTTCATCATCAAAAAAGTTTAAAAAATCCAAGGCGAAAAGTTTTGCTTCTATAAAGCGAGGAGATTATGTTGTTCACGAAGACTATGGAATAGGGCAGTATTCCGGACTCGAAACGATTAAAATCGGCGATGCAAATCAGGAATCAATGAAAATTCTTTATGCGGAAGGTGGAATTGTTTATGTCAATCTTAATTATCTGGCGCTGGTTAAAAGATATTCTTCAAATGAAAATTTAAAACCAACACTTGCTACTCTCGGCAGCGGTGAATGGCAAAACACTAAAGCAAAAACAAAAAAGAAGATAAAAGAGGCTGCCCGGGATTTAATCGAACTATACGCAAAACGAAAATCAGCTGAAGGTTTTAGATTCTCTCCCGATACAATTTGGCAAAAGGAACTTGAAGCATCATTCTTTTATGAAGATACGCCCGATCAGGCAAAAGCAAGCGAAGATGTTAAGAATGATATGGAAGCACAGAATCCGATGGATCGCCTGGTTTGCGGTGATGTTGGTTTTGGTAAAACTGAAGTTGCGGTGCGTGCGGCATTTAAAGCTGTACAGGATGGAAAACAAGCCTGCGTTCTTGTTCCAACAACAATTTTAGCTGAGCAGCATTACAATACTTTTAAAGACAGACTTTCACAATATCCTGTTAGGGTTGCAGCGCTTTCAAGATTCCAGACAAAAAAAGAACAGAAAGAAATACTAAAGAATCTTGAACAAGGTCAGCTTGATATTTTAATCGGAACGCATCGCTTGCTTTCTAAAGATGTTAAGTTTAAAGATCTTGGTTTGCTTATAATTGATGAGGAACATCGTTTTGGAGTTTCGGCAAAAGAAAAATTAAGACAAATAAAGGTTAATATTGATACTCTTGCTTTAACAGCTACTCCAATTCCAAGAACATTAAATCTTTCATTACTTGGTGCCCGTGATCTTTCGATAATCGCCACACCGCCGCCAAACAGACAGCCCATTTACACAAGTGTTTCTACATTTGATGCCGTAAAAATCCGTGAATGGATTATCAATGAACTAAAACGAAACGGTCAGGTTTATTTTGTTCACGACCGTGTTCATTCAATTGATAAATTAGCTGATTATATCAGAAGATATGTTCCGGAAGCTAAAATAGCGGTTGCACACGGACAAATGAAACCGGCAAAACTTGAGGAGGTAATTCACGGTTTTCTAAACAGAAAGTTTGATGTTCTTTTATCAACAAAGATTATTGAATCGGGAATTGACATCCCAAATGTTAATACAATAATTATTAATAGAGCTGATAGATTTGGACTTGCAGAACTTCATCAATTACGCGGAAGAGTCGGTAGAAGCGACAGACAAGCTTATGCATTTTTCCTTGTTCCTTCTTTAAGCGGTATCAGTAAGGTTGCTTTAAGACGGCTTCAGGCAATTGAAGAATATACAGAAATCGGTTCGGGTTTTAATGTAGCTATGCGTGATCTTGAAATCCGTGGCGCTGGAAATTTACTTGGAACAGAACAAACAGGATTTATAAACGAGGTTGGTTTTGATCTTTATGTTAAGTTAATAAACGAAGCTGTTGAAGAATTGAAATATCAGGACTTTAAAGAAGTTTTTAAATCTTTACCCAAAATAGAAGAACGAACTGATCCGACAATTGATACTTATTTTGATATAGGAATTCCGGTTACTTACATGCCCGAGCAAATGGACCGATTAAATTTTTACACAGCATTATATTCCGTTAAGAGTTTATCTGAAATTGAAGAGCTTAGAGAAGAAATGCTCGATAGATTCAGCGCTATTCCGGAAATTGTAAAACGGTTGGTTTTAACTGCAACACTAAAGTTTTATGCTTCTTATGCTTTGTTTGAGCGAATTGCCATCCAAAGAAAAGTTATTCATATTATTCTTCCGCGCGGAGAAAAAGAAGATTATTATAAAGTCCGTTTTGTTGAACTGATGCGATTTATAATGGATGATTCAGCTTACAAAGACAAGATAAAGTTCAGTCAGCAAAAAGAAGTAATGAAGCTTGTTGTAGAAAACCGTTTTGAAAAACCTGAAGATATTCTTACTTACCTGATTACTTTCTGCAGCAAAGTATCTAAACTTTTCGGCAACGAAGTTAAGCTTAAGGCTGATGTAGAAGAGGCAGCTTAATTGGATTGATAATAGATTTTATTTGAGTTAGCTTTCCAGTGTAATTTTAGCTGAATGGTGTGAAAATGAAACCTCAGCCTAAAATCATAATTCTTTCCTTTTATTCCTTCTTAAGGAAATACCAATACTACAATCTTTTCAGTTTTAATAAATCCAATTTTATTTCAAGGAGTAGTTATGAAAACTAAAAATGTTTTTTTCATCGCGATTCTCCTGATAATCTTAATTTCAGAATTAGTGTTTGGACAAGATATCAGAGTCCATAACTTTATCGGTAAACCAAAATCAGAGATAGTTAAAAAATATGGAAATCCTGTTCATCAGGATAACAGCAACCCTGATATGATTTGTATGTTCTATGAAACAAAGACATACAGAATGATCTTTGTTTCGGATAAAGAAGCAGTATATCAGGCAGAAGCTTCCGTCTATTATGATTCGGAAAGCAAGGCAAGAAAAGCTACAGATGATTTTATCAGTGAATCTGTTTCAAAAGGTTTTGCTGTTGATACTGTATCAATAAATGATTTTCAACTTTCTAAATCAGGCGTTAAAGCTGATTTACAAATAAAAGAAAATAAAATCACAAAAAAATTTGATGTAACTGTTAAAGCCAGAAGATGTATGAATTAAATTATTAACTTCAGGTTAAACATTATAGTCAAGAATTTACTTAACTCTGATTTATAAAATATTTCTCTATTAAATTTTAATTAATCACCTGAACAAAAATCTCTTGTGTGATCTAATTCCTATCTTCTAATTTAAATAGATTTATATCGGATAATTTTGGTATTTTGAAAATAAAAATAGAAAGGTAAAGTATTATGGCTGACCAAAATAAAAAGAAAAAATTGTTTTCTGTTTCAGGCAGACCAATCGCTGAAAATCAAAATGTAAAAACGGCGGGTAAAAGAGGACCAATGTTATTAGAGGATTTTTGGTTCCTGGAAAAACTTGCTCACTTCGATAGAGAAGTAATTCCTGAAAGAAGAATGCACGCCAAAGGCTCAGGTGCATTTGGAAAATTTACTGTAACTCACGATATAACCAAATACACAAAAACAAAAATCTTTTCAAAAATCGGAAAAGAAACAGAAGTGTTCGTAAGATTTTCAACTGTTGCCGGAGAAAGAGGCGCTGCTGATGCTGAAAGAGATATAAGAGGTTTTGCAATTAAATTTTATACTGAAGAAGGAAATTGGGATTTGGCAGGTAATAACACTCCTGTATTCTTTTTAAGAGATCCTTATCGCTTTCCAGATTTAAATAAAGCAGTAAAGCGCGATCCTAAAACAAATTTAAGAAGTGCTAATCATAATTGGGATTTTTGGACTTTGCTGCCCGAAGCTTTACATCAAATCACAATAACAATGAGTGAAAGAGGAATTCCAAAATCTTATCGGCATATGAATGGATATGGAAGCCATACTTTCAGTTTAATGAATTCTAAAAATCAAAGAGTGTGGGTAAAATTTCATTTTAAAACCGAACAAGGAATACAAAACCTGACAAATGAAGAAGCTGCCGCAATAATTGGAAAGGACAGGGAAAGTCATCAAAGAGATTTGTTTAACGCAATTGAAAAGGGAGATTTTCCTCGCTGGAAAATGAAAATACAAATAATGACCGAAGAACAAGCAAGGAAGTGTCCATTTAATCCTTTTGATTTAACAAAAGTTTGGCCTCATTCTGATTATCCGCTTATTGATGTTGGAGTTCTGGAATTGAACAGGAATCCTGAAAATTATTTTGCTGATGTTGAACAAGCTGCTTTTAACCCTGCTAATGTTGTGCCCGGTATTGGATTTTCACCTGATAAAATGTTACAAGCAAGATTATTTTCATACGGAGATGCACAACGATACAGATTAGGAGTCAATCATTATCAAATTCCTGTTAACAAACCTAAATGCCCGTTTCATAATCCTTCGCGTGATGGAGCAATGCGTGTGGATGGAAATGAAGGCGGAACATTGCATTACTTCCCTAATAGTTACGGTCAATGGGAAGAACAAAAAAAATATACAGAACCTTCTTTAAGTTTAGATGGCGATGCAGATCATTTTAATTTTAGAGAAGATGATGATGATTATTACACTCAGCCGGGAAATTTATTCCGTATAATGAATAAAAAGCAAAAGGAAGCTTTGTTCAAAAATACTGCTGCAGAAGTTGGCGGTGCAGAGAAATTTATTCAGGAAAGACATATTAAAAATTGTTATAAGGCAGATCCTGATTACGGCAAAGGTGTAGCAGCAGCTTTAGGTATTGATATAAAGAAAATTGATTTGAAATAATTGCAAGAAAATTAATTTAACAATTAAGTATTTGAAACTTCTGAAAGATTAAAAAAGAAAAATATCATTCTGTTCACTGAAGGCTGATTATTTCAGAATCTCACCGTTTAATTTCAAAACGATCCGTTTCCGGCAGACTGAATGACTTTAATAACTTTTTTTCAGGAGTTTCTTTTTCTTTATAAGTAAGAAAGTAACTTTATGCCCGAAATAATTATCCAGGCGCGGGAAGCATTAATAAGCGAACATTTAAGTGTTCGGAGAATACTTCCTTTCCAGCAAAGAAGGATGGTTGGTCCTTTTATCTTTATGGATCATGCCGGACCAATAAATAAATTTCCTTCAGAGATTACTTCGTTGGATGTTTTACCGCATCCTCATATCGGACTTTCTACAGTAACTTATTTATTCAGCGGCAATGTTACTCACCGCGATGGACTTGGTGTTGAACAGATAATAAAACCCGGAGAAGTAAACTGGATGACTGCTGGAAAGGGGATTGCACATTCTGAACGATTTGAAGATCCTGAATTGTTAAAAAGAGAAAGTCTGGAAATGCTGCAAACCTGGGTTGCCCTGCCGAAAGAAGTTGAAGAAACTGATCCGACTTTTTTTAATTATAAACCGGAACAATTAGCTGTGTTTACTGATAAAGGTATCTGGATGAGACTGATTGCAGGAAATGCTTATGGATTAAAAAGTGAAGTTAAGACACATTCACCTTTGTTTTATTTACATGTTAAATTGGAAAAAGATGCTAAACTAAATTTGCCATCAGAACATACTGAAAGAGCGATATACATTGCAAAGGGAAGTTTGGAATTATCCGGACAATCATTCACTCAAGGACAGATGATTGTTTTCTCTAAAAACGAAGATCCTTTAATGACTGCAAAAGAGAATACAGAACTGATGCTTTTGGGTGGCGAGCCGTTGGGAGAACGATTTATCTGGTGGAATTTTGTATCTTCAAATAAAGAGCGAATTGAACAGGCTAAAAATGATTGGAAAACCGGAAAGATAACTCTGCCGCCAAATGACAACAAGGAATTTGTACCTCTTCCTGAAAATCGTTTTAAACCGGCAAGCAGCGAGGTCCCGCCGCCGGAACCTCTTTCTTAAAAGTTAAAATATCGATGCTCTTTATAAAAGCCCTTGATAATTAAATCTCATAATCAATTACTCTGCGCTCGTATCTTACTTCGCTAAGCCATTTTTTTATTTCCTGATGATCAGGATGGATTTGATACTGATGAAGCGCCTCTTTGTTTGTAAACTCGGAATATAAAACTACATCACTTGAATCTTTTTCATTACTGAAATCAAATCCAACTTCAATCTTTATCAATCCATCTATTTTACCTTGCAAAGCAAGCGCTTTCTCTTCTAAGATTCTTGCATTGGTCTGTTTATCATTTCCGTAAGCGCTATCATTCAGACGCCAGCAAACAATATGTTTTATCATAAAATACCTATTGTAAATACAATTGCCTTATCGTTGTAATCATTAAAAGTCATTATATACTCGCCCTGGAGAAAAATCTGAAAGTTATATGTATGGAATAATCTTACTCCGCCTTTTAATCCAAGCTCTATCCCATCTTCATCTTTATCGTTTGCATAAAATATTCCTTCGTGTGTAACCCAATGAAAGCCCAATGAGGCACCAACATACGGACAAACATCTGTCTTGGTAAATAAATAATTACCATAAATATTTATTGCAAATCCTTGTCTTGCACCGAGCATCAATCCAGATGAATAATCCTGCAAGTCATAATCAAAATAAGCATTGATTGTAAAAGATTTTTCAAGATTTACATTATAACCTTCGGTAGGAAATAAATACCCAAATCCAACACCAAAATTATATCGTGCTTTTCTTCTTAAAGATTCCATTGATTCTTGTTGAACAATATTTCCAACTTCTTGATTCGCATCAAACGGTGTTAATCTCGAAACACTGATTGCAATTCTTTTCATCACTGTATCAAGATCTTCAAGACTTAAAGATGTTGCTCTGTCAGACAAAATGGTTTTCCCTGTTTTAACATCAATAAGCTGATATTGCACAATAATTTTTTCACCAAGCCGATTAAGTTTGCAAATCAATACTTCAGAGACTTCTAATTTTTCACCTATTTCTTGCGCACATTCTGCTTCGTCACAGATTTCGTCACTCATTACAGAAATGGTTTTGTTTCTCGATACCAAGCTGATGTTTTCCTTATCACTCAGTTCCATTCGCAGAATTGATTCTGAAGTTTGCATTGAAGCAAAATCAACATCATTTGAAGTAATCGGTAATAATGCGATTTTTCTAACTTGTATATCTTTTCTCAAATCCGATATAGGACATAAAAACAAAGATAATTTAACGGACAAATAATTATTTCTTAAAAATTCTTCCTTATGACTGTCTTTATTGAGCTAAATGGGATTGTTTATATAAGATTTTGAAGTCTTTACTTTAAGATATAGTCAGC
>JAKIZM010000046.1 GCA_022708025.1 Bacteroidota bacterium
ACTTTTCACTTTATAAAAAAGATATAATTGCAATAAATGGTTTCGATGAAAGATACGAAGCTCCGTCAATCGGGGAGGATACAGATGTGCAATTCAGATTAGAATTAAACGGAGTAAAAGTAAAATCGCTGAATCATATTTCTGTTCAATATCATCTTTATCACAATCTTCAGGAACGTCTGCAAGTGAACCTTGATCTGTTTGAGGAGGTTAAAAAATTAAATTTAGCTTTTACAAGCTATGGGTTGATTAAGATATAAAATATGATTAATTGAAATAATTACATGAAAATTTCAGTAATATTGTCAATATATTTCAATAAGTATTGTTTTTATTTTTGTTATTAAATAAAATATACAGGAATGAATTTTGAAGTTAAATTTTTGTTATAAATAATTTGAAATCTTAAAAGAAATATCTAAAGAAAACTATTATTTTAGTTATAACCAAGGATTTTATTATGAAAACTGTATTAGCTTTAATCATCGTATTATTTGTTTCGTTTTTTACATTTGCTCAATCAAACGTTTGGGCAGTAGGATGGTCAGGTAAGATTATTGCTACTACTAACCAAGGTAATAATTGGACAAGCCAAAGTAGTGGAGTTTCCAACGATCTTTTTTCTGTAAATTTTGTTAGTGTAACAACAGGCTGGACTGTCGGAACATTGGGAAGAATATTAAAAACTACTAATAAAGGAAATAATTGGAATGTACAAAACAGTGGGATTTCAGAAAATCTTTATTCTGTTTGTTTTGTAAATGAGAACACTGGCTGGGCTGTAGGACAATTAGGTAAAATATTAAAAACCACAGATGCTGGTACGAACTGGACAAATCAAAACAGCAGTACTTCAGATTATCTTTATTCAGTGTGTTTTGTAAATGAAAATACCGGATGGGCAGTCGGGCAAATAGGCAGAATATTAAAAACTACCAATGGTGGTGTAAACTGGGTTTCACAAAATAGCGGCACTTCTAATAATTTACAATCTGTTTATTTTATAAATGAATCAACAGGCTGGGCAGTTGGATGGTCAGGTAAGATTATTAAAACTACTAATGGCGGTTTAAACTGGAATAGTCAAAACAGCAATACAACCAATGATTTATATTCTGTTCATTTTATCAATGCAACAACAGGCTGGGCTGCAGGCTGGTCAGGAAAGATTTTAAAAACTACTAATGGCGGTACAAACTGGAATAGCCAAAACAGCAATACAACCAATGATTTATATTCAATTCGTTTTATCAATTCAAACACTGGCTGGGCTGCAGGTTTTTCTGGTAAGATTTTGAAAACAACAAACGGGGGAGTAAATTGGTCTAGTCAAAGCAGTGGTACTACATTAGATCTTAAGTCTGTGTTTGTCATTTCCGATTCAATTACAAGTGTTGATGAAAATCCGGTTGTTGAGTTAAATAATTACATTCAACTAACAAATTATCCTAATCCCTTTAATCCTTCTACCAAAATTAATTTTGAGATAAATCAGTTAAGTCTTATTTCAATAAAAATATATAACATTTTAGGAAAAGAAATAGCAACTCTGTTGGATAAAGAAATCTCTCCAGGTAACTATACTATTGAATGGGAAGCAAAAGATAGTAACGGTCAGTTGCTTCCTTCAGGTGTGTATCTGATAAGATTATCTGCTGATAATCAAACTGGAAATTACATACGTACAATAAAATCTGTTTTGTTAAGATAAATTTATTAGTTACAAGATTTATTTAATTTCTGCTGTAAAAAACAAATCTGATTAAATATTTGTAGGAAAATAGCAGCGTTGCTCCCATTACATCATAATCTCTTCCTAAAAAAAATAATACAAAATCTCATTCTGACTCAACTATTTTAATAATTATTTAAAAATACTCACAATTATTTTGGAATAATTATTGTCACGCCTTATATTCGAAACTACTATTCTTGAAATTCCTAAATAATTAAGGTTTGTAATGACAGATGAAATAGATTTAAGGATTCTCCGCACTTTACAGAAAAAAGGAAGGACTAAACGCAATGAGCTTGCTGATGAAGTTAAGCTTTCAATCCCTTCTGTTAGTGACAGGTTAAATAAACTTGAAGAGAAAGGAATCATTGAAGGTTATTATGCAAAACTGAATCGTAAAGAATTTAATTATGATATAATGGCTTTCATTCTTGTTGTAATGGATTCGTCAAAACATTATAAAAATCTTATAACTAAAGTTGAAAAAATGCCTGAGATTCTTGAATGTCACGCAGTCCTTGGAGAAGGATCACATTTATTAAAAGCTCTTGTTAAAAATACAGAAGCACTTGAAAAGCTCCTTTCTGAAATTCAATCCTGGCAGGGTGTAACAGGCACTAAAACTACTTATGTGCTTTCTACTGTAAAAGAAACTTTTGAGATAAGTGTATAATGACTTTGAGTAACTTATTGAATAAGATGGATAATATTTTAATATGTTAATTCGGATTTAAGTTTGTCACCCTGAGCGGAGTCGAAGGGTGAGCAGAGTTTAAGAGAAAAGGTATAATAATTTAAGGTCTCTAATTCATTGCAAAGAATCAAAGAGACAAACTAATAATTGTGCAAATAACTAATTGTAAAAAATCATAAGGATAATATATGGCAAAATCTTCCAACGGTGCGATTGAAAAAGTGCTTAAGTTCATAAAAGAAAATGATATTAAGTTCGTTGATATGAAGTTTATGGATTTTCCGGGGCAGTGGCAGCATTTTACTGTTCCTGCTTCAAATTTTAATGCCTCATCTTTTGAAGATGGATTTGGATTCGATGGTTCATCAATCCGCGGATGGAAATCAATTCACGAGAGCGATATGCTTTTAATTCCCGAAGCAGAAACAATGTTTGTTGATCCGTTTATTGAAGCACCGACAATCAGTTTAATCTGCGATGTTTATGAGCCTGCGACAAAGGAAAAATATTCCCGCTGCCCGCGCAACATTGCACAAAAAGCAGAAGCTTATCTGATATCAACCGGAATTGCAGATACAGTTTACTACGGACCGGAAGCCGAGTTTTTTGTTTTTGATGATGTAAGATTTGATTCGCAGCCAAACGGAAGTTTTTATATTGTTGATTCAATCGAAGGGAAATGGAATACAGGCAGAGAAGAGAATCCAAATCTTGGTTATAAGCCGCGATATAAAGAAGGATATTTTCCTGTTCCGCCTACAGATGCTTTATTGGATCTCAGAAATGAAATGGTGATAAACTTAATGAATTGCGGAATTTCAGTTGAAGCACAGCATCACGAAGTTGCAAGCGGTGGGCAGTGTGAAATTGATTTACATTTTGCTCCTCTTGTTAAAGCTGCTGATCAGTTGCTGATGTTTAAATATATTGTAAAGAATACTGCAAAGAAGAACAACAAAACTGTTACTTATATGCCTAAACCTATCTTTGGCGATAACGGAAGCGGAATGCATGTTCATACATCATTATGGAAAAAAGGTAAACCTTTATTTGCTGGTTCAGGTTATGCAGGATTAAGTGAAATGGGATTATATTTTATCGGCGGATTACTTAAACACGCACCAAGCTTACTTGCATTTACAAATCCAACTACAAACTCTTATAAAAGATTAGTCCCCGGATATGAAGCTCCGGTTAACCTTGCTTACTCACAAAGAAACAGAAGTGCATCAATCAGAATTCCTATGTATTCAACTTCTCCGAAATCAAAAAGAGTTGAGTTCAGGTGTCCGGATGCATCTGGTAATCCTTATCTAGGGTTTTCAGCAATGCTGCTTGCAGGTTTAGATGGAATAATAAATCGGATAGATCCCGGTGAACCGCTTGATAAAGATATTTATGATATGGAACCGGAAGAATTAAAAGATGTTCCTTCGACTCCGGGCAGTCTGCAGGAAGCATTAAAAGCTTTGGAAAACGATCACGAATATTTATTAAAAGGTGATGTGTTTACAGAAGATGTAATTGATGCGTGGATAAAATATAAGATTGACAAAGAAGTAAAACCGATGGCATTACAACCTCATCCATACGAATTTAATTTATATTACGATGTATAGATAGAGAATGGGCTTGCCCATTCCGTATTTTGTCACGCTTCGATGAACTCTGCGTGACCTTGTTTTGTCAGTCTGAGCCTGTCGAAGACGGTATTGACAAAGAGATTCAGGTTTAGTTAAGATTAATTAGTTATAATTTTTATCGGACGGGGCAAGCCCCGTCCCTACAGAATAAATAACTTTTGTATCCTTTTCCTGAAATGATTTTTATCTGTGCAAATCAGTTTAATCCGTGTATGACGAAGTCATCAGCGTTCTATTATTCTTAAAAACAATACAACAATTTAACAATGCAACAATGCAGCCATTCAACCCTTCAGCTATAAATCAACCACCCATCTCATTGAAGATTTATCACTTAACAATCTACTCAATTATTTTTTACCCACACTTTCCAAACATCCGGCTGATAACCAACTGTTACAAGTTTTTCATTTCTTATAACAGGAGTTTTTAACAATAAAGAATCAGATAACAATTCCTCTTCAATATCAAAAACCATAAACTGCATTCCACGATCTTTAAATCTTTTACTTTCTCTGTCAATCAAATCTTCTAATGGAATTACTCTTGTAATATTATCAAGCTCACCTTTAGCCAAACCTTTTTCGTTCAAATCACGAAAGTGAAAAGGGATTCTTCTTTCTTTAAAGAAACGTTCAGCCTTTTGAGTTTCCTTACATTTTTTTGTCCCGATAATCTGGATGTTCATAATAAGTATGACTATTAATTATTCTGTGTTCAAATATAAAGTACAGGATAGTTTAAAATATTGTCTGATCATTTTTGTAAAAATATGAATATTACTTTTCTGATTTTTAAAATTATTAAACTTAATGAATGAAAAAACATATTAAATATTTTTTCTAAACTTCATATCTTAGGTTATTAATCGTAATTAAAACAGTCTTTTTTAATTAAATAGTTTTTTTCTGATTTAGTTTAAAATTTGACATTAAGTTTTTTTATTCTTAACTATAATTAAACTTATCTAAGATTTTTATAAGCCGGGTATGTAATATGGTTCAACTATATACCGATACTGTATTTTATATAATTATGGCACGATATTTTACTCTCTCTCTCTCTGTACTTTCAAGTATTGGAGAGATGCGGATTATTTATGCGCTTTTAATTTTTATTCAAACCAATAAACTTTATAAAAATTTTTCTATTCCCTTTTTTTTCTGCTCAAATAATATAGAGCATTCAGCATTTATCATTAAGTTCTTTCCAACTGGTTTTACATAGCTCAAGGAACCAATAATAAAGAATAGATTAATTAAAATTATTATAAACTTAAAACAATTATTGTGTTTAATTAAGAGAAGTACATATTTTAATTTATATTTTCTTTTGTACAATGTTAATTGATAAGAAAAGATCAGTTTAGGCACACATTTTTACAAAAGAGATAATTATAAAATAGCAAAGGAGAATTGAAATGAGAAAATTATCTTTATTTAGCTTAATGTTTATGACAATAAATCTATTATTGTTTGCACAGGAAGTTTTAACTACAGGTGAGTTGAATGTTTGGGTTATCAATAATATGAATCATTCTGAGGTTGAAATAAAAATGGAATTGAAAAGTTCATTATGTTGGGATGAAGATCATAATATTACTAATTTATTTGAAGGCGGTTCATTGTATACAAGTCTTTCAAATCAGTATCTTGAGTTTTTAGCTTGTTGGGAAACCTCTGTTTCTAATTATTTTAGAACCTTTGGTCTTGGTTATTATAAATTTACTGCTAAGGTTAACGGAATAGAAAAAGATTCCTTTTATATTGATTACAGAACTTCTGATTTGCCTTATAATTTCAATTCTGGCGGGATGGGTGATATAAATATTACATTTAATGTATCGGATGGTAAATTTTATTACCTTAACACACAAATATTATTTCCCAAATATACATCTATTTGGCAAGAAAGGCCCTGGATTAGTCATCTAACAACAGGATTAGAACCTTTACCTCCAGATAATTTTGAATTGTCAAAATATTCTGGACATCCATATTTAACTTGGTATCATTCTTATGATGAAGGCGATTATTGGACCGGCTATTTAATTTTTAGAAGTGTTGTTAGTGGTCGAGGATCTAATCCAGGTATTTTTTCAAAAATTGCAACTCTTTCAGAAGTAACAACAAATTATACGGATGAAGACTTTGCAATTAATGGTCCTATGACTGCTTATTATAAGGTTACTGCAATTAATGGGGAAAAAGAATCTGAATCTACAGAAATGCTAGATGTATATGTTGGTTTTTTTAAAGAATCTTTAAGCGAAATAAACTATAATTATAACTTGAGTCAGAATTATCCTAATCCTTTTAATCCATTTACAACTATTTCGTTTTCTATCAAAGAAAACACAAACGTTACATTAAAAGTATTTGATATACTTGGGAGGGAAGTTGTAGTTTTGGTTAATGAGGAATTAAATGCTGGAAATCATAAGGTTCAATTTGATGGAACAGATCTTGAAAGCGGAGTGTATTTTTATGAAATTAGAACAAATGATTTTACAGATGTAAGAAAATTAGTTTTAATAAGGTAGAATTTTATGTTAAAATTTTTCTTGTTATTATTGTTTACTTTTACAATTTATGGGCAGCATCAGGTTACGATCCCTTGGCCTTCTTTGGCAAATTCTCCTTGGCCTGTAATAAGGGGAGATATGCAAGCAACGGGAAGGTCGGAATATACAGGCCCAAGAACACCAAATGTTATTTGGCGAAAGGATATGCCATTGGGAATTTTTCACGGACCTGTTATTGGTTTTAATGATAATCTTTTTGTTGGTACAAATTCTTTCACAGGTTTTGCAGGTGGTACATCAAATTACTTTTATTCTATGAACAAAAAAGGGGATACTATATGGACTTACATTACTGATGATCCAAGTGCGAATGTTGCAGGTCCTACTATTACAAATGACAGTACAATTTATTTCATATCTATTGGAGCCGGACTTTTTGCATTAAATCAAGATGGTACTCTAAAGTGGCGAAATGAAAAGTTTTCAGCAACATATTTTACCAGATTTATCTCGATAGCAAAGGACCATAACATTTATATACCCTGGCTTGATACATTATTTGTTATTGAACCTAATAATGGGAATGTAATTAATTCATTTTATACTCCAAATATAGCACCTACTGAAATAGTTTTTTCCACTGGGGGTGATACAATATTTTATTTTACCGGAAAAATAAATACACTGGAAGAGAAAGCATTAAATGCTTCAACACTGCAAGGTGAACAGATATGGTCTCTTGACCTTTACACTTATTCACATAGTTGGGGTACACCTATAGTTGATAATGAAAACAGAATATATTTATATGCTTCCGAAGGTCCATCAGGACAGTATCTGTATTGTGTTAATCCAAATGGTACTATTAATTGGAAATATCCATTTATGAATGAAAATTATCAGAATTATTCTTCACCGACAATTGACAGAAATGGAAATATTATATTTCAAACGAATACAGATACTGGTTATATTTATTCAGTAGATTATTTCGGACATCTTAATTGGAAAATTTCACTTGGTGATATTGATGATGGTGCTATTATAGACCACGGAATAATTTGTGACGCAGAGGGTAAAATATATTGTGGTTCAACTACAGGTGCTCAAACAAACTTTTGGTGTATAGACAATACTGGTAAAATACTTTGGAAATTAAACCTTGAAGGATATGAATTTAATACTTCTCCAGCAATCGGATCAGATGGAACATTGTATATTGGCACTCATCTTAGGTCAACATTTTTAAACCACACAAGAAATCTTATTGCTGTTAAAGATTCAGTTACATCTGTGGAGGATGATGATGAGAAATATTATAGCTACAAACTTTCACAAAATTACCCTAATCCATTTAATCCGATTACAATAATATCTTATTCAATAAAACAAGAGGGGTTGGTAACATTAAAAGTTTGTGATATACTTGGGAAAGAAGTTGCAACTCTCGTAAATGAAAATAAACGGTCCGGAACATATGAAGTAAATTTCAACGCATCCAATCTACCGAGCGGAATTTATATTTATAAATTACAATCAGGTATTTTTAGTGATGTAAAAAAAATGTTGTTGATAAAATAAAAATTAACATTTCTTATAAATATGGACTTATTTAAAAACTGATTTCTTCTTTCAGGCTCGTAAACACGAGCCTGATATTTATTCTATCTGTCTGAAATAAATATTTATTAGTGTGCCTACCTAAGACATTTGTAAACAATAAATTTTAACAGTTTCAAAATACCGTCATATATTTTTAAATTGCATATAACTTAACATCAATTTGGAAAGCATAATGAAAAAAATTTCTCTTTTTGTAATTGTCTTACTAACAGTTTCCTTTAATGGGTTTTTATCAGCACAGACTTATTATGGATTTGACCCTGATACTGTAAAGGCACAGAAATATGATATGGGTAAGATGTGGACTTTTGAAAATCCGCCGATTGATTATTTTGAAAAAGAATATGGATTCAAACCTTCTGCCGGACTGCTTGAGAAATTTCAGAAAAGTGCATTAAAATTTGGCGGAGGCTGTTCTGCTTCTTTCATTTCAGAAGATGGATTAATTATGACGAATCATCATTGTGTGCGTGATATACTTAAGAGTGTGCAGCAAGGTAATGAAAATATTTTAAGAGATGGATTTTATGCTGCATCTTCAAATGATGAAAGATTAGTTCCGAATTTAAAAGTAGAGCAATTATTAATTATAAGAGATGTTACAAGCGAAGTTCAATCTGCAATGGATAAGGGGAAAACCGATGAGGAAAAAGTCGAATTGAGAGATAAAGAAATTGATAAAATAAAATCCGATGCGTTAGAACAAAATCCCGATTTAACATTTAAAGTTATTTCATTATACAACGGCGGTAAATATTCTCTTTACGGTTACAAGGTTTATAACGATATAAGATTGGTTTTTGTGCCTGAGTTGTTTGTTGCCAAGCTTGGCGGAGATCCTGATAACTTTACTTACCCGCGCTATGGTCTTGATTGTGCTTTTCTCCGTGCTTATAAAAATGGTAAACCAATTAAAACAGATTTTTATTTTAGCTGGAATGAAAACGATATCGTTGAAGATCAGCCTGTATTTGTAATTGGAAATCCCGGAAGAACAAACAGAATTTATACAATGTCGCAAATTGAATATGCAAGAGATGTTCAATATCCGATGCTGGTAAATATGCTTAAAGAAATGTATAGTGTTTATGAAAAAAAAGTAGAGGAAGATAATGCTCAGGATTTCAATCTGATTGCGAGGTTATATGGAATTGGAAATGCACTTAAAGTTTACGAAGGAACATACAAAGCTTTGTTGGATCCGTATTTGGTTGCACGGAAAAAAGATTTTGAAAAGAACTTCAGAAAAGCAGTTCAAAGTGATAAAGAGTTAAATCAAAAGTATGGAAATATCTGGAATGAACTAGAAAGTTCACGTAAAGAAGTAGGAAAAATTGCCAGACAAATTTATGCCTACACAATAAGCGGATTTTACTCCCCACAATATTTAGTTATGGCTAATAAGCTTGTTCAATATGCAAAAAGTTTAAAGAGAGATCAGATCACAAAAGAAGAATTTGATTCTTTAGCTTCTAACTTATATCCAAAAGATTTTGACAAAGAAATACAGAAACAACTATTGGTTACTCAATTGAACATTCTTAAAGAAAATCTTACAAAAGATGATAAGATTATCAGAGAAGTAATTGGAGATAAATCATCAGAACAAGCTGCTGATGAAATGATTGAGAAGTCCGTATTTTCTTCGTTAGAGGAATTACAGAAACTTGTCAAAAGCGGAGCAGATGCTGTATTAGAATCTGATGATCCTTTTATCTTTTATGTTTTAAACACACAGGATGAATTAAAACAAATGCAGTCTGAAAATAAAGTGCGGATTGAAAGAGAAGAAATATTAAATCAAATGCTTGGTGAAGCTTTGTATAAAGTATATGGTGATGCAATTCCACCTGATGCAACAGGCACATTAAGAATAGCAGATGGAGTTGTGAAAGGATATAATTACAACGGAACAAAGGCTCCGGTTAAAACTACGTTTTACGGTGCGTTGGATCGTTATTATTCTTTTGATAAAAAATTTCCTTTTAATCTGCCTTCATATTGGGAAGATCTTCCAAAAGAATTTGATCTTTCGAAGTCACTGGATTTTGTAAGCACAAATGATATTGTCGGAGGAAACTCGGGAAGTCCGGTTGTAAATACCAAAGGTGAAATAGTTGGACTTGCATTCGATGGAAACATTGAAAGTCTGCCAAGTAATTTTATTTACACAACCGAAGCAAACAGAACAGTATCAGTAAGTGCTGCGGGAATGATGGAAGCTATCCGGAATCTGTATAAGGCAGCAAGATTAAGCGATGAGCTGACAAACGGAAGGATGAAATAATATGTATTGGCTGATTTTATTTATTGCCGGATTATTTGAAGTTGCCTGGGCAATCGGATTAAAATATACAGAAGGATTTTCAAAACCATTGCCTTCAGTATTTACTGTTGCGTGTATGATAATCTCAATGGGAATGCTTGCGTATGCAATTAAACATCTTCCGGTTGGAACTGCCTATGCTGTTTGGACAGGAATCGGTGCTATCGGAACTGCGATACTTGGAATGATTTTATTCGGTGAATCGAAAGAGCTAATAAGATTATTTTTTATTTTTCTGATTGTTGTTGGTATCGTAGGATTAAAAGTGTTTTCAGATGATTTAGGTAATTAATCTGTTTATGAATATGTGAGCTTGAGCTTATTCAGCTTTAATTACATTTCCGATGAGCTGATTAAAGAAACGAGGAAGATACTTGGAAAAGTTGTGAAGAATATATCTGACTCACGTTGACTGCACAGATCCTTTAGCTAACGGATAAAAAGCCCCGATTTCTCGGGGCTTGCAAGAGCAATAAAGGAGAGATTACTTTAACAGCATTAGCTTTGAGGTTTTTACAAATACTTCCTGGTTCTCAAGTGATTTTATACTTATCCTGTACAAATAGACAGCAGAGGAAACTAATACACCGTTATCATTTTTTCCATCCCAAATAATATTTTGATATCCTGATGGCTGAGAAGCAAAGCTAAACGATTTTACTTCTCTTCCCATAATGTCATAAATAGTTAGCTCAACTGATGACTGATAAGGTAAAGTATAACTTATAGTCGTTGAAGGATTGAATGGATTTGGATAGTTACCAAGAAGATTATACTCTTTTGGTAATCCAGACTCCGTATTTTCAGAATAAGTAGAATTGGATTTACCTAGATATTCCGTACCGCTTTCGTTAAACAGGTTCTGTGCAATTGCCAATCTCATTAAATATTCTTCATCTGTTAGGTTAAGTGATACTAATTCATGAAGTAATTGTTCCACTAATTCCATATCGTTCGCATAATTTAGCGCAGCAAAGAATTTTTCGAACAAGGCATTTACTGCATAGTAAGTACTTGGATAATCATTAATTACTTTACTTAATAGCAACATTGCTTGATCATATTTATCTTCGCCAAGAAGTATTCCTGAAAATAACGTTAGTACTATTGGTTTATAAGACTGATTACCCAAAAACAAATTCTCTAAATAATTTCGGATATTCTGGATGTGATATCTATTTTTTATACCAGCTAACCTTCTAAGAGCAAAACCAGGAAAGTTATTAGTTCTAATCATTTGTTTATAATGCTGAATAGCCTCTACAATTCTTTCCTGAGCTTCAAGATAAACACCTGCTAAAACACTACTATCAGGATTAAAACCAGCTCCTTCAGTTAAGGAATTATTAATAGATGGAATAAGATTTATACCTTCTTCACTGATAACCCCCGGCCACACCTGATTCCAAGGATCTGAAACTAAAGGATAATCTGGATCCAAAGTGGAAGTGCCATCTACGTATATTTGAGCCCCATCGTTTCCCCACCAGTTACATTCAGCATAAAGTTCGCTATGCTGATAAGATTTAGCATCTAATGAATTATTGTAAATGCTGTTATTACTTCCATATGATTTCCACATCCCGGCAAAAATAAAACCACTCCATCCCGCAGCGATGCCAATAGAATTGTCTCTTACACGATTATTTGGTTTGAAAACCTGATGTGCATAATTGGAAAAATATGCATCACTTCCACCTCCGATGTACATTCCCCACATAAAACCACTGATATCGTTGTGGGCAATGTACCCATTTGTATAGTTACCAAGAATTATTCCCTGATACTGATGATATTGTGGGTTATTACTGCTTTTTTTAATTGTATTATGAAGAATTAAAGGAGATAATCCTGATGCATCACAATTAATACCGTTCTGGAGTGGTTCAATAATTTGGTTGTTTAATATTTGTGGCTGAGAATTATAAATGTAAACTCCTTCGGTGCAAAGAAATATTATTGAATTCTGTATTTTAACATTTGCTCCATTTAGACAGCGAATGCCAATACCATTTTTTATAAAAACGTTATTAAGTACAGAACTTGATGCACTTGCACCATTGAAAATAACCGAACCCCAGTTATTTAAACCGCCATTCAATTCACAGCTTGATGCATTCAAAGTTCCGTTTACAATTAGTGAGGCATTGTTTAGGAAAGTTATTACAGAGTTTGGGTGTATCGTTAATGTTATGCCAGAAGGGACACTGATGTTACCGGTAATTGTAACACAGCCACGCCAGTTAGTGTTACTTGTTAGTATGCCTGATGTAATAAATGTATTTGGAACATTACCTATTGCCGTTGGAACTTCAGCATAATGATGGTATCCTGTATTATCAATGCCACTTGTACTTATGTATGCTTTGACTCGCCCGTTATCGTCTCTCTGCCACAAGAAACCATCTGGCAAGGATGGAATATTAATATAACTTTCATTTTGTGTCTCAAATACTAATACTTTTCCGCAGCTATGTTCTGCTTCAACTTTCCAAGATCCCCATTCAACTATATAATCACCGTAAGGGAATACATCAATAAAAGTTCTGGTATTTGTTCCTATGTAAGTTTGATTTACATTATAGTATTGTTCAGTCAAATTAATCCAAATACCGTCTTCAATCCCAGTTGCGCCACACAAAGTTGTAACTCCAGTTATATCATAGCTACTTAAAGTTGATTTGTCATATGTGTTTAAATAGATTTTATAGTACATTGTGGCTTCAGAATATGAACAATGATTTAAACCAAGCAGATGCCCTAATTCATGACAGACTACAGATTTAAAGTGTAACCAATCATAACCAGGAGGAAACACTATCGCATTTGTCCAAACGAAACTTTTGAAAACTGTATTATTGAAGACTACTTGTGATGAATAAACGAATGTTTGTGGAAAGCTTGTTGATTCGACTATATAATCTACGCCTAAAATTTTTTCAATAGCATGTGTGGTCATTCCACCATCATTAACTGGATCCGGAAAGATGATAGAATTTGTAGAAAATCCACATTCGACACCATCATATTCTTCTGAAAAACTATAACAACTAGATGACGCCCAGACGTTATATCCATTCCTGAATTCAGCTATTGTTTCATTATAATCTAGTTCATAAGGTATCGTATAAGTAGTAAACTGTAGTGCTAAGGGAACTTGACTATCTTGCCAATGAACAAAAGGTGCCGTATACGTTAGCACTAGCTCAAAGTTTTCTACTTTGTAAAACTCATTGTGAGAATAAGTTGAAATTACTGAAAATGATATAATAAGTAACATTAATATTTTTTTCATTTTATTTTTCCTCCTTGATAAGTTTTACAGTCTCATTAAATTTACTTTTAAACACTTCCCATGGTACCTCACTCCCATAACCAAAATAATTTTCTTTATCTATTAAACTATTGGACTTAATTTCAAATACAACATCAGGACAGTCAATATAAGTAATCAATGCTATGTTACTGTAATTTATATTATCCTCTGCGCGAGGTTCAAGTGGTAATAAGTAAGTTTTACCAATAACAAATTCTGATTTAGGTTTTTCCCAATTTAGTAAATAGTAAAATTCAAATTTCTCTCCCACTTTAAATTTATGTTTACCTTTAATGATATCTTCTACTTCAACTTTGACATTTACTTTACTGTACCTAAACTTTGTTGAATTATCTATATACAATGAAGTGTCCTTGGAGACTATCGTTGCTTTTATCAAAAAAGATATTCTCAATAATTCATACGTTTTTTTTGAAATTTTTTGTTCAATTAGTTCCCAAATCTTTCCTTGTATACTCCCTACCCTAGGTATACTTATCTTTGATTTGTCTAATCTAACCATAGAGTTCCATTCCTCATTTTTCAAAGCCACATATTTATTTACTTTGTCGGGGCAACATTCGTAAGCTTCATAAGTAATTTTAGTTATTGTTTTGATTTGATCAATAGAAGCATTATCTAGTTTTTCAAAAGGATTTTCAGATTCAGCTAAGCTATTTAATACTGCCAAATAATCTTTGTCTTGTAAAATCCTTTCAAGAGTCTGCCCCGTAACATTACAAATTGAAAGTAAAATTATTGACAATAAAATTAAATTAAAGTTTCTCATATTGAGCTCCTATAATTTTTAATTAAATAAAAAATATGTGCCTCATAATTTAAATTATTCAATCTGAAGCGTGTATTAATTAATATTTTTTACCTTTTGAGCATTTTTATTTTTTACAGATTAAAGTGTACTTTGTTTTTGTTTAAACAATAACTGTACAATACGCTATGTAAATCCAGTAAAGAATTGTTTCTTGTTTGAATGAATAATGTTTGAGAGAATCTCTAAGGAGAATTTGTGCTTGACTTGCTGCGGGGGGGGGGGATAAAATGTTATAGCATTCCAAAGATTCTCTTAAGTAAAGAATAGGGTTACAAGAATGATGTGTAAAATAAATTTTCATTAATTCTCGCCCATCTATTTTCAATATATAAATATATTTTTAATAAATCAAGAACTTTTTTCCTTTCACCATTAATTCTAATTTTTTTAATTCTTAACATCGAAGTCACGAACCACTTCGTGAGATGGATAAAAGAATTTGCAATAATTATTCATTTAGCCTTCACAACATTCCCAATCTTTGCTGCTTCGTTAAAAAGCTGTTCTGTGAGAATAATATTATCTTCAATCTCAAACCCAGCTTTCTTTAATCCATTTGCTAGCCATGTATTACAGGTATTAAAAATATAATAGTAATCTTTGGCTTTATAGAAAACAATTTTATCTTCTGCTTTTTTACTTAGTATAATTGGTTTCTGATCTTCATCCAATAAAAATGAATTATTTATAAATTCACATATTTTGAGAAGCTGATCTTTAGTTATTTTAAGTTCAACAACAATTTCTGATAAATTAAAATAATTTTCTTTGGAAAGATTTATACCTTCAACCCGTAAAGCAGAAGGAGTTTTATAAAAAAGAGCTTTAATAGCTAGTCCTAAATCAAATCCGGGATGCTGATAAAATTCTTCATCACCCCAGCCGATATCAATTAAATTGTAATATTTAAAGTTTTTATACTCACAAAAGATATCAGGATTAAGATCTTTTGTTTCAAATACAATTGCTGTATGCCAGTTCTGTTTAATAAAATAGATTGTAAACTCATTGATTTTATTTATTGCTGCTTTTTCACGAAAAAAGAAAGAATACGGACTTAAAAACAAGAAAATGAATAAAAAATTTATTATGTTATAAGTGTTCATCACTCGTTACTTGTTTTCAAAAAAAAAGAGGAGTCTGTTTTGAACTCAAAATTCTACCTTACTATTATAATATTTTTTCTGATATCATTCATACCATTTAATTTTAATTGGCTTACAGCTCAGCAGGAGAATAATAAATACACAATTGTGATTCATGGAGGTGCAGGATACTTTTCTAAAGATTCTCCTGAGGAATTTAAACAACAATATATAAATGATTTGACTACAGCGTTAAACATCGGGAAAGATATTCTTTCAAAAGGCGGAAACAGTATTGATGCAGTTGAGAAAGTAATTAATTATCTAGAAGATAATATACTTTTTAATTCAGGTCGGGGAGCAGTATTTACTTCTGACGGAAAGCACGAACTTGATGCTTCTATTATGCAGGGTAAGGATTTATCAACCGGAGCAGTTGCCGGAGTAACAATTATCAAAAACCCGATTTCACTTGCAAGATTGGTTATGGAAAAAACACCGCATGTTTTGTTCGCCGGCAAAGGAGCTGATGAACTTGGAATTGAGCTTGGAGTTGATATAGTTCCTAATTCATATTTTCACGATTCAACAAATTATCAGGATTGGCTCAAATCAAAATTACCAAAACAGCAGGGGGAAACAGTCGGTTGTGTTGCTCTTGATAAATATGGAAACATTACTGCAGGCACTTCAACCGGCGGAAGACAAAATAAAATGCCCGGCAGAGTGGGAGATTCACCACTTATTAACGCAGGAACTTATGCAAACAATAAAACCTGCGGAGTATCAGCAACCGGAGTTGGAGAACTCTTTATAAGGAATACAGTTGCATTTAATATTTCTGCATTGATGGAATACAAAGGCTATACATTAAAACAAGCTTGTGATGAAATGATTTACAATCGTCTGCCTGAAAATAGCGGCGGAATTATTGCAATTGATAAAGATGGAAATGTTGAAATGCCGTTTAATACATACAGTATGATGAGAGCGGTAGCTAATGATAAAGGAGTTTTTAAAATAGAAATCTGGAAGTAATTTTTAAACTATTTTTACCGGAGGATTTATGCGTCCTGAAAAAGGTGATTATGCAGAATATTATCAACCTTATGTAGATCTGGTTAAGGGTGATGATATATTTCGGGTATTTGTGGAACAAAACCTGGAATCACAAAATATTTTAAATTCATTTCCGGAAAGCAAAGCTAATTACAGATATGCAGAAGATAAATGGACAATTAAAGAAGTTATTGGACACTTGATGGATTTCGAAAGGGTATTTGCATATCGTGCTTTATGTATTGCCCGCGGAGATACTAATCCGCTTCCGCCAATGGATCACATTGAATATGTTAAGAATGGTAATTTTAATAACAGACAATTATTCGATTTAATTTATGAATACAGACTTATCAGAGAATCAAATATTCTTCTGTTTGGAAGTTTTGACAAATCAGTTTTAATGAACAGAGGTAATGCTAATGGCTATGATGTTACTGTGCTTGCATTATTGTATATCACTGCTGGTCACGAAAAACATCATCTTAATATTTTGATGGAAAGATATAAATAGCTCAGATAGCCGGGTAAATCATATTAAGAATTTTTTTAGTAGCTCCTATATTTGATTTTACATATTCTGATGAAATATGTCCGATTTCCTTCCTTAAAACTTCGTCTGAAAATAGTTTCCTCAGATTTTTAAATGCAGCCCTTTTATCTTGTATAACAATACCACCGCCGATTTCAGAAAGTTTTATTGCTTCCTGAGAGTTTTCAATTTTAGGTCCGAACAGAACAGGGGTTCCATAAACAGCAGCTTCAAGAACATTGTGAATATTTTGTTTGAAGCTTCCGCCTACGTAAGCCACGTCAGCATATGTATATAATGTTAATAATATTCCGATAGAATCAACAATTATCACACTTTCATCGGTGTAATTATTCAGATGAGAAAAACGGATTGTTTTTAGCTTTCCGGCAAATTCATTTTCTATTTTTTCAAGATGAATTAAAGTAGGTTCGTGCGGAGCTACAATCATCATTACGTTTTTATCAAATTTTGTAAGTTTTAGAAAAGCAGGAAATATAACTTCTTCATCCTGTTCCCAAGTACTGCCGGCAACAAACACTTTTTTATTTTTAGTTACATTATCAGAGATTAATTTTTTCTCTTTTGCCAGCTGACTTCGTTCGTAAACTCTATCAAATCTTGTATCTCCTGCAACTACAATTTTCTTTTCCGGAACACCGAATTTCTTAAATTCCTCAGCATCTTTTATTGAAACGGTTAAGATCTTATCAAGATAATTATAAATTATTTTGTGCAATGATTTGCTTACCGGGAAACTTCTTGGTGAGTTCTCCCGCAATGTAGCATCAACAAGATAAGTTGGGATATTTTTTTTATTTAGTGATTCCAGAATGTTCGGCCACAGGTCATATCTCATAAAAATTGCTATTGCCGGATTTGTTATTGATATAAACTTTCTTGCATTCTGTTTTGTATCAAAAGGTATATATGAAATAAGATCAGCATAAGGATATTTTTTTGAATTTAGATAACCTGATGGTGAAAAGAAAGTTACAAGAACATTAACGTCTTTAGTTTTTTTAAGATGTTCAATAATTGGCTTAGCCTGTTCAAATTCCCCTAATGATGAAGAATGGAACCATATAAGTTTTTTATTTTTATCAGTAGCTGTAGCATTCAGAATTAATTCTTCATAAACTCTTTTTCTTCCTATAATACCTATTCTTATTTTTTTATTAAAGATGCCTGCAACTCTCAGCAATAAGTATAATACAGGTAAAAAAAGGAAGTTATAAAATATGTAAAAAAATATTTTCATTATTTTTCTAAAAATTCAATTGCTGTTTTGAATACCAGATCCGGCTTTATTTCCAACATACATTTAAAGTGCTTTTTAGGGCAATGATCTTTTCCTATATGAGAACACGGGCGGCAATTTAACGATTTGTTTTCTAAGATTATATTATTGCTGCGATAAGGTGTAAAGCCGAACTCCCTGACCGAAGATCCGAAAATAGTTATTACTTTTGCGCTTGTTGTGGTTGCAACATGCATCAAACCTGAATCATTACATACAACCAGGGAACATAATTTCATATCTGCGGCAGTCTGAAGAAGTTCATCGTTATTTGAAAGATCAATTGAACCGGGAATTGCTTCATTGATCTTTTTACATAATAAGCGGTCAGATTTTCCACCGAAAAGTAATATCCGAAAATTGTTTTCTGATAATTTATTTCCAAGTTCAATATAATATTCAGCGGGCCAGCGTTTGGTAAAATGCCTTGCACCGGGGCAAAGACCGATATTGATTTTTTTATCATCAATTCTGCTATCCGGTTCTTTATCAGTTATTAATTCCAAACCATTCTCATCAAGAATTAAATCCGGAATAACAGAAGCATATCTTACTGGAATTTGTGGAGAACTTTTTAATCTGTTAATCTTAAATTGAACTAATAAAAATTTATCGAAACTCTTTTTATCAAATCTTAAAACTCTGGTTGATAAATGATTTGTAACTTTTCTTGATCTTAAATTGTTCTGAAGATCAATTATAAGATCGTAATTATTTTGCTTAAGCTCGCTTAATAACGAAGAGTTTTTATCATCTTCTTTGCTGAACAAATACAATTTGTTTAAATGAGGATTCAGCTTTAATGCATCAGCATATTCTGTTCTTACTAAAAAATCAATTTTAATAACCGGGAACTGATTTTTTATAGTTCTTATTAACGGAGTTGTAAGCAGAATATCGCCCAGCGAACTTAGTCTGATAACTAAAATTCTATGTAATTCTGATAATTTTATCGGTGTCAAATGATTAACAAAAATTGTTTAGGCAAATTTATCTTTTATTAAAGATATATACACAAATCAATTTGAACTTTTTGAATCTGTGCCTAACTTTAAATGGCAAAATTAAAGGATTATCTATGACAACTTTACCTCCTCCAAAAGTAAAAAAAGCTCCTGAAGATTCGAAAGAATCAAGAGTTTATTCACTAGTTGAAAGTTTAGCTGAATATATTCAGATTCCGAATGACAGAAACAGATTAGCTTATTGTCTTTACAAATACCTCAATAATGAAGGTGACGAACCAAAGATCACATTAAAAAATGCTAAAATTAATTTTTCAGGTATATCACTGGAAGATCTTTCTAAAAAACTTGATGAAGGATTAGAAAAGATTAAATAATATTAAAGAGGCTGTTTATTAAAAATTGTTTTTGAAACAGCCTCTTTTTATAAAACTACTTAACCTCTATCATTTCATAATCGCTTAAAAACTTTTCAACAAGTAAAACATCTTCTTCGCTGCCGATAAATATTGGTGTACGCTGATGTAATGACTTTGGTTGTATTTCCAGTATCCTTTGTTTTCCGTTTGATGCTCTTCCTCCGGCTTGTTCAACAATAAATGCCATCGGATTACATTCATACATCAATCTTAATTTACCGTTGGGGTTTCGTGAGTCAGCAGGATACATAAAAATTCCGCCATACAAAAGATTGCGATGAATATCAGCAACCATAGAGCCAATGTAACGTGACGAATAAGGTCTGCCGGTACTTTTATCTTC
The DNA here is from genome assembly GCA_022708025.1 of Bacteroidota bacterium. Classification (GTDB taxonomy): domain Bacteria; phylum Bacteroidota; class Ignavibacteria; order Ignavibacteriales; family Ignavibacteriaceae; genus IGN3. Next base: position 20,397 of record JAKIZM010000046.1, read on the forward strand.
TTCCTGTAGCCACTTAATATATTTTTTTAAACCTGAGTGCCAGTAAAGATAATTGCCTTCATTGATACTGTAAATTTTTGATTTCTTTGGAATCTTAATACTAGGATGAGATAAAATAAATTCACCGAAAGAAGGATCGAGAGTAAAGCCATGAACACCGTTGCCGGCAGTATAAACAAACAAAGTACTTGAACCATAAATTACATATCCTGCAGCAATCTGTTTAAGCCCTTGCTGAGTGCAATCTTCCATTGTGCCAGGTCCGTTTCCCGGTGAAACCCTTCTGTAAATTGAAAAGATAGTTCCAATACTTACATTAGCATCAATGTTGGAAGAACCATCAAGCGGATCAAAAAGTAAAACGTATTTACCAATATGAAATTCAGGCGGAATATGAATTATATCTTCATCTTCTTCTGAAGCCATTACACAAAGATGACCGCCGTGATCCATAGCTTTAATCATCATATCGTTAGCATAAATATCCAGCTTTTTTACCTGCTCTCCATGCACATTCTGATCACCGGTAAATCCAAGTATATCAACCAAACCAGCTTTATTCACTTCAAGCGAGATGACTTTTGCTGCAAGTGAAAGATCATGAAGCAGATCAGAAAGTTCTCCGGTCGCATCCGGATATTTTCTTTCTTCTTCATAAATATGACGAGCAAGAGTATTAAATTTTATTTGTACCATTATTCTCTCCCTTTTGTTATATGTTAGATGGTTTTAACTATTTCCTGATCTTTATATTGAAGTTGATAGAGTTTGTAATAAATTCCTCTCTTAGCTAAAAGTTCCTGATGATTTCCGATTTCTCTTATTTCTCCCTTGTGCAAAACTATAATTTTATCAGCATTTTGTATAGTTGAAAGACGATGCGCAATCACAATAGCAGTTCTCCCGATTAACAGTTTTTCAATTGCAGATTTTATAAGATTTTCTGCTTCTGTATCAATACTTGAAGTCGCTTCATCCAAAATTAAGATTTTAGGATCATAAGCCAAAGCTCTGGTAAAAGAAATTAGTTGTTTTTGTCCAACGCTTAAGGTTGCTCCTCTTTCCTTAACTTCTTCCTGATATTTGTTTGGCAGATTTGATATAAATTTATCCGCTCCGACAGTTTTTGCAGAATTAATAACCTGTTCAATTGATATCTCATCATTATCCATATTTATATTTGATTCGATTGTGCCTGAAAAAAGAAAAACATCCTGTAATACTATTGATATATATTTTCTAAGATCCTTTTTATTGATTTTTCGGATATCGATTCCATCCAATAAAATTGAGCCTTTTTTGATATCGTAAAATCTTGTCAGAATATTTATAAGAGTAGATTTACCAGCACCTGTGTGTCCGACAATTGCAACAGTTTCACCGGGCTTAATCTCGAAATTGATATTCTTTAATACATAATTATCATCATCATAAGCAAACCATACATCTTTAAATTGAATATTACCTTTAACATCATTCAGTTTTACTGGTTCTTCTGGATCTAATATAAAAGTATTATTATCCAGTAATTTGAATATTCTTTCAGATGATGCCATTGAAGTCTGCAGAATATTATATTTTTCTGAAAGATCACGGATAGGGCGAAAGAACATTTCAGTAAACTGAACAAAAGCAAAAAGATCACCGATTTGAACAGTGCCTTGTATTACTTCTCCGCCGCCATACCAGATTATCAATGCAATTGCAATTGAGCTAAGGAATTCAACTGTCGGGAAGAAAATTGCATAGTAAAAAATTGATCTGATATTTGCATCGCGATGATCTGCATTAATATTTGAAAACTTTTTAAACTCATCTTTTTCTTTTCTGAATATCTGCACAACACCCATTCCGGTTACATGTTCCTGCATATATGAATTTAATCTCGCAAGATGGAAACGGACATCCCGATAAGTTTCCCTTACTTTTTTTCTAAAAAGAAATGTTCCATAAACCAATACCGGCAGCACAGAAAGTGTAACAAGTGAGAGCGGAATATCCATAGAAAACATAAACACAAAAATCCAGACTATAATAAATACATCACTGAAGACCATTACAATACCGGAAGAGAACAACTCATTAAGTGATTCAACATCATTTGTTGCACGGGTTACGATTCTGCCAATTGGTGTTCTATCAAAATATTTTAATGCAAGTTTTTGAATGTGTTCAAAGATTTGAGTTCGTATATCGTAAAGAGTTCTTTGTCCAAGATATTGTGTGTAATATGTAAGGAAGTATTGAATGATAGCTTGTAAAATCAAGGAGGCAAAAAGCAGCACAGCGATTATTTTTAATCCGCTGAAATTAGAGTTCAGTATATAATCATCAATTGCAATTTTGGTAAGATATGGACGCAAAGGACCGAATGCAGCAACGAATATATTAAGAAGAATTGCAAGCAAAACATACTTTTTATACGGTTTGATATAAATCAGCAGGCGCTTCATCAACTTGGAATCGTAAGCTTTTCCTAATATTTCTTCTTCTTGATTTTTCTCAGTCATTTGCTGTGTTGATTTAAGTTTTCTAATTCAATTCTTCAAGTTCTTTTTCTAATAATTGTTTGTAATGTAAGTCAGCATAAATTCCATTTAATGCAACAAGCTCACTATGAGTTCCTTGCTCCACAATTGTTTGATCGTGAATAACAATAATATTATCTGCATCTTTAACAGTTGAAATACGATGACTGATAATTATGCTTGTTCTGTTTTTCATAAACTCTTTTAAATTCTTTAATATTTTTTCTTCGGTTTGTGTATCAACTGCAGAGAAAGAATCATCAAGAATTAAAATTTTAGGATCTGTTGCAAGTGCTCTTGCAAGAGATGCCCGCTGTTTTTGTCCGCCTGAAAAAGTAATTCCTCTTTCGCCGACTATTGTTTCATATCCATTAGTAAAAGTTTCTACATCTTTATCAAAGTTTGCAATACGACTGACTTCTTTTACTTTTTCTAAATCAATTTCTTTTAAACCATAAGAGATATTTCCGCTTACTGTATCAGAAAACAAAAATGATTCCTGCTGCACTACGGCAATGTCAGTTCTTAAAACATCAAGTGGAATTTCTTTAACATTTCTTCCATCAATTTTTACTTCGCCTTCGCTTACATCGTATAAGCGGGGAATAAGATTTATTAAACTGGTTTTTCCTGAGCCTGTATGTCCGACAATTGCAAGTGTGGAACCAACAGGAATTTTAATATTAATATTTTTTAAAACCTCAGGCAGATTATCTGAATATCTGAAAGAAACATTTTTAAATTCAATTTTACCTTTTAATTCAGTGATTGCAAAATCAGTTTTATCTGAATCATCAATTTCATACGGTTCAGCAAAAATCTTGTTAAGTCTTTTCATACTTGCCTCTGCCTGCTGAATTATATTCATTACCCATCCGAAAGCTATAACAGGCCAGATAAGAATTGATAAGTAAGCAACAAACGCTGCAATCTCACCAAGACTCATTTCGCCGTTAATAACTTTACCGCCGCCAATCCATATAACTACAATAATTGAAATTCCTGTTATAACTGTAAGGATAGGTGAAATGATTGCCTGAATACGAATGAGGTTCATATTCTTTCTTAAAAACTCTCTGCTTAATTCTTTCCAGCGTTTTATTTCGTTTTCTTCTCTAACATAAGATTTAATAACTCTGATGCCTGAAAAATTTTCCTGTGCGCGTGTTGTAAGCTGTGAAAAATTTTCCTGAATCTTAACATACTTTTCGTGTATAAGTCTGCCAACACGATAAACTCCATAAGAAAGAAATGGCAGCGGCAGTAATGCATATAATGTTAAGGAAAAATTCATTGACATCATTATTGCAACCACGATTGACAATCTTATTGAAGTATCAATGGAATACATTACTGCAGGACCTATAAATGATCTGATTGCATTGATATCATTGGTTGCGTGAGACATAATATTTCCGGTTGAGTTATTCTGGAAATATCTTAATGGAAGCTTTTGAATATGTGACCAGAAATCTCCCCTTAGATCATATTCAATTTCTCTTGATACAACAATAATTGTTTGTCTGATTGAATATCTGAATATTCCGCCAACAATAGAAGTTCCAACTATTAATGCAGCGTATTTTAACAATACAGTCGAAGTAGTGTTTTTCTGAAGCTCATCAATAGCATCTTTTAATAAAATCGGGACATAAACTGTCATTGCATTTGAGATCAGGATAAAAACTATACCCCAAAGCAGTTTTGTTTTATATCTTACAAAATACTTTTTAAGAGTAAGAAGATTCTTCATTAAAGAAAATTAAAAGAAAGATTTCTATTTGTTATTACAAATTAAGTGTATTATAGCTAAATAGCACTGCGAATATAAAAACCCGGACTTTGTGGCAGGGTGATTGAAATCTCAAAAATAAATTGACAAAGCTGGATTAAGTCAAGTTTAGCTTCATACTAAAAGAATATGTTCCGATTATTCAATTACATTGAATCCGGTATATTTATGCAGAACTTTAGGAACAATAACTTTACCTTCAGGAGTTTGATAATTTTCTAAAAGCGAAACCATCAATCTGCTTGTTGCCAATCCGCTGCCGTTTAATGTATGAACAAATTCCGGCTTTTTTGTCCCTTCGTTTCTGAATCGAATACCTGATCTTCTTGCCTGAAAATCTTCAAAGTTACTGCAGGATGAAGCTTCAAGCCATCTGTTTTCTGCAGGTGACCAGGTTTCAATATCATAACATTTTGCCGCTGAAAAACTTAAATCACCGCTGCATAACATTAAAATCCTATATGGGATATTTAACGCCTGCAAAATGTCTTCTGCATCTTTAACTAGTAACTCTAATTCATCGTAAGAAGTTTCAGGTTTAACGAACTTAACCATCTCAACTTTATTGAATTGATGAACACGTAAAAATCCTTTTGATTCTTTTCCATAAGATCCTGCTTCTCTTCTGAAACAAGCTGAATAACCAACATATTTTATCGGGAGATCTTTCTCATTCAGAATTTCATCACGATGAATATTTGTAACCGGAACTTCTGCGGTCGGAATCGGATACAGACCATCCTTTTCAATGTAATACATATCATCTTCCATTTTCGGCAATTGACCTGTTCCGCGCATTGATTCTTTGTTAACAAGAAATGGCGGAAAGATTTCTGAGTAATTATGATTCTGTAAATGATAATCGAGCATAAAATTAATTAAAGATCGCTCGAGCGTTGCACCCTTACCTTTATAAAGAGGAAAACCAGAGCCGCTTATTTTTGCTCCCCGCTCAAAATCAAGTATGTTTAGTTTTTTACCAAGTTCAACGTGATCCATTGGTTTAAAATCATTTTCAAATTTAAAACCATCAGGCAGCCAGCGCTTTACTTCAACATTTTCTTCTGCGCTTTTCCCAATCGGAACAGAAGAGTGGGGAAGATTTGGAATGTATCTTAAGATATCATCAATTTGTTCTTCAACATTTCTAAGTTTACTGTCGTATTCAGCAATTTCGTCACCGACTCTTTTCATCTCAGCAATTATTTCTGATGCATCCTGTCCGGATTTTTTCATCTGTCCTACTTGCTGAGAGACGGTGTTACGTTTTGATTTCAGTTCATCTGCGTGTGCAATGAAATCTCTGCGCTGCTTGTCAAGCTGCAGGAGTTCATCAACTCTATCTTTTTCATTTTTGTTTGCAATTCCTTGTTTAACAACTTCTGGATTTTCACGAATGAATTTTATGTCTAACATTTCTTTCCTCTTTAGAACAATGGGACACTGATAATTATGATGATTATGATTTATTATGATATTTAAATTCAGATGTTAAAACTTTTATATTATAGAATGCTTTGATAATTAAGTCAGTTATTTCAGAATATGTAAAGTTGTCCTTAATCATAGAAAATCAGCGTCCCATTGAAATTTTACTTAACTACTATGTTATATATTTTATTTTTTACAAATATTTCTTTAACGATTGTTTTACCATCAGTGAATTTTTTTACTTTGTCATCAGCAAAAACAAGCGGCTTAACTGAATCTTGTTCACTGTTTATTGTAACAGGAATAGTTGCGCGGAGCTTTCCGTTCACCTGCACTGCAATATTAACCGTATCTTCAACCAATGCTTCTTTATCGATAGCAAATGCAATCGGATTTTCAAAAATTGATTTTTCATTGCCGATTATCTGCCAGCATTCTTCACCAAGATGCGGTGCAACAGGAGCCAGCATTGATGCAAATCTTAACAGCACATAACTCTGAATTTCTTTATTGCAGGATTCCAGAACTTTAAGTTCATTAATCAATTCCATTAAAGATGCAATTGCAGTATTAAATCTGAAGTGTTCAATCTCTTCATTAAACTTCTTCAAAGTCTGATTAACTTTTCTGTAAACTTTTTTCTCATTATCTGATAAAGATATAATGTCATATTTATCTTTTGGCGGATAATCTTTTATAACATTTTTAAATTCATTGAACAATTCATAAGTGCGCATTACAAATCTTTCAACTCCTGAAATTCCTTTATCGCTCCAATCACCGCCCTGATCATAAGGTCCCATAAACATCAGATACATTCTGAAAACATCTGTTCCAACCCTTGTAATAAAATCATTTGGATTAACGACATTGCCGCGGGATTTTGACATCTTAGCGCCGTCTTTTGTAATTACTCCCTGATGAACAAGTTTTGCAAACGGTTCATCACTGTTTACTAATCCGATGTCGCGTAAAAATTTATGAAAGAATCTTGCATACAAAAGATGCATAACTGAATGCTCTTTTCCTCCGACATACATATCAACCGGAGTCCATTTATCAGCAAGATTTTTATCAAAGGGAGCATCCGAAATTTTTGGATCAAGAAATCTTAAATAATACCAGGATGAATCAACAAATGTATCCATCGTATCAGGATCGCGCTTTGCATCTGTTCCGCATTTCGGACATTTGACGTTTATATATTTCTCATTTCTCGCAAGAGGTGATTCACCGCCGAGTTTAAAATCAACATCGTAAGGAAGCAGAACCGGCAATTCGCTTTCATCAACCGGAACCTCGCCGCATTTCGGACAATGAATTATCGGAATTGGCGTTCCCCAATATCTCTGTCGTGAAATAAGCCAATCACGCAAACGGTAATTTATTTTTCTTTTGCCAAGATTATTTTCTTCAAGATAATTTATTACCTGTCCGATTCCCACATCAGAACGGACGCCGTTAAATTTTCCTGAATTGATCATCGTTCCTACTTCAGTAAAAGCAACTTTAAGTTCATCATTTTCGTTTGTGTCATCTTGTAAAATTACTTTGCGTATTGGAAGATTAAACTTTGATGCAAACTCAAAATCTCTTTCATCGTGTGCAGGCACTGCCATAACACAACCCGTTCCGTAGGTGATCAATGCATAATCAGCAATCCAGACAGGAACTTTTTCGTTGTTCATTGGATTGATTGCAAATGCACCTGTTGGCACTCCTGTTTTTTCTTTAACTGTTGATGTTCTTTCAATTTCAGTCAACAGTTTTGTTGATTCGCGATAAGCATCTACACCTGCTTTGAATTCAGGTTTTGTAATTTTATCAACAAGCGGATGTTCCGGAGCAATTACAACATAAGTAACACCAAACAAGGTATCAGGACGGGTTGTGAAAACTTTTATTTCATCATTGTTATTGTCTGCAATTTTAAAAGTAACTTCTGCTCCTTCACTTTTACCGATCCAGTTTTTTTGTTTTAAGATTGTTTCTTCGGGCCAATCGATTTTATTATGTCCTTCAAGAAGTTCTTCAGCATAATCAGTTATTTTAAAAAACCATTGATACAGATTTCTTTGGATAACCTGTGTTCCGCATCTTTCACAGCATCCGTCAACAACCTGCTCATTTGCTAAAACCGTTTGATCTTTCGGACACCAGTTAACAGGCGCGTTTTTTCTATATGCTAATCCGCGCTTAAACATTTGTAAAAAGATCCACTGATTCCATTTGTAATATTCCGGTGCACAGGTCATAAGTTCTGAATCCCAGTCATACATACAGCCCATTTTCTTTAACTGTTCACGAATATCTTCAATGTTTTTTAAAGTGCTGTCTTGGGGATGAATTCCTGTTTTAATTGCATAACCTTCTGCAGGCAATCCAAATGCATCATAACCGATTGGCTCAAATACATTATAACCCTGAAGCTTTTTGAATCTTGCCCAGCTATCAGTTGGTCCGTAATTATACCAATGACCGATATGAAGTTTTGCTCCGGAAGGATAGATGAACATTACAAGTGTATAAAGTTTTTTATCTGATTTAGTAAGATCAGTTCTGTAAGTTTTATTATCTTCCCAAAATTTCTGCCATTTGGATTCTATTTCTGAAAAAGGATATCGCATTTATTATCTGATAATTATTGAAAATTAAGCTCAAATTTAGCTATTTGAGAAGGGATTTCAAATTGGATTTAATGCGATTAAAAAACTTCGCATCTAAGCGTGAAAAATTCTGTCTCCTTTTCTAATTTCTTACACGGAGAAACACTGAGCAGACTGATTTATTAAGATCAGTTATGATCATAAGCAATCATAAAAATCAGTGTACTATTGTTTAACTGTTTTACAAACTTTTTTCAAGACATTTTCATCGTATTACTTTTTTACGCTTTGTAATTTTTGTTTAAGTTTTTATTTCCTTTTTACCGCTGTGTAACAAAAACTATCTGAAATCAAATTATTATTGGAGGAATAATTTTTGCTGATTTAATACCTCTACTGCTTTATACGCTCCTGCTAAATATTTAAAGAAATTTTTGGGATGTATTTGAAAACTTTAAATAAAATTCTGGCACGATATTTAGCTCTCTCTATTGTCGAGAGAATCCGGATATTCTGGGAGAAAAACGAAATGATTTTCTCTCATATAATTCTTTTGTGCCGGTGTAATGTTCATCATTCATTCTCAGAATATTTTTTCATCTTAAATTATTATCCGACTGGCTCTACATAGTACAAAAAGAAAACGCACTATTATTTTTTATTAACTATGAGAAACAGGAGGAAAAAATGAAAAAGATATTAACTATCATAATACTTTTATTTTTATGTGCAAACATTAAGGCACAAAATGAACTTCTTGCAGGAGAATTGATTATAAAATTTGAAAACCGACCCATTAGCTGGAATATTACCGTAAAAATTGAGGCAATTGGAACTGTTTGGAATCAATATCATAATATAACAACAGAGTATTTAGGAGGAACAAAATCTTATTCTTCACAAACTAGTCCACCTTCAAACTTTTGGCATGCCTCCGATCTAGATTGGCATAATCAAGGTTGGGAACCTGTTTTATCTTTAGGACTTTACGAGGTAAGCATATGGGAAGGTAGCCATAAAAGAGCTTGGTTTTTCATCGATTATAGAACGTCTCATCTTCCTTATGCAGCATCTGGATTTATCGGTCCTATTGATGTTGTTTTAGAATATGATATAACAAATAAAGAATTAATATTTACTACTCCTAATATTGGAACGGTTACTAATGGGTCTTATCATCCTATTTGGGAATTAAAAAATTTTGTACAACTACAAACTTATGGTTTAGAAAATTACTGGAATAATTGTTTAGCAGTTTTCAATAATGGAGATGATCATCCGAAATTTGCCTGGGGCCCAAATCCCGATTTCACTAATTCTTATTATAAAATATATAAGAAAAAAGGAACGCCTGATTTTATTTTATATGACAGTACAACAGCAAATACTTATTTGGATGTAAATCAATATATTTTAACAGGAGCCCCACAAGCAAACGAGGGAAGTGCTTATTATAAAATAACAAGCGTTGGATATCTTACCGAAGTATACAACGAATCAGGTTTTTCAAATATTGTAGATATCAGAGCAAAGCTACCGGCATTTGAAAAACAAGGAAGTGAGATAATTTCAGGAATCAATAATTATTCATTATCACAAAATTATCCTAATCCGTTTAATCCAGCTACAACAATTATGTTTTCACTACCTGTTTCCGCTCA
>JAKIZM010000099.1 GCA_022708025.1 Bacteroidota bacterium
TCTCATATGAAGAATAAGTATTGTTGAAAATTTATTTCACCCAATTGGTGAATATTTTTTTCTCTAATTTATCCCTTTTTTTGATATTTAAATAGTCCTTTCTGTATTTCTATTTCGGATTTAAGATCTGAATATTGATTAATCCTTTGTGCAAATCTACAATTTGTTTTACAAAAACCAATCCCATCCCTGCACCGGGTAAATCAGAATCCGGTCTGTTTACACGATAAAACTTCTGAAACAGATACGGTAAATCTTTTTCCGGAATTCCGACTCCGGTATCTGAAATAATTATCTCAACTTCACGATAAAGATTGTTTAATATTACTTTAATACGCCCGTTTTTTGACGAAAATTTTATTGCGTTTTCCATTAAAGCGTGCAAAGCCTGACTAAATCTTTCTTCATCAATTTCTGCAATTATTTCTTCAGGCGGTGTTTCAAGTGTAATTATTAATCCTTTTTCTTCTGCCGCAGCTTTTTCGTGAGTGATAACATCTTTAAGCAGCTTGTTAAGATTAACCTTGCTTTTATTCAGGATCATTCTGCCGGTTTCCATTCGTGAAATATCAAGCACATCATTGATGAGTTTAGCAAGTCTCTTTCCTTCATTCAGGATAATCATGTTAAACTCCTGCTTCATTTCTTCCGGCATATTAGGATCTGAGGCAATAGTTTCAGAAAAACCGACAATAGATGCTATCGGCGTGCGTAATTCGTGAGAAATATTTGAGACAAATTCGCTTTTCATAGAATTGAGTTCTTCAAGCATCATTTTCTGGTTTATTGATCTGGTGCGCTCAAGAGTAATTAATCGGTTTGCTTCAATAAGTTTTGGTTTTAAATTATTTAATTCACTTTCTAGTTTTCTAAGATAAGTTACATCTTTTGCAATACCCAATAAGCCAATAATCTTATCATTTTTCTTAACTGCTTTTATAGAAAATTGATACTTATGAGTGTTTTCATATTTATCAACAAGAAAAGCTTCAAAAAGAGTGTAATCGTTCTTTATTGCCAAAGAAATTGATGAATTGACCAATAATTGGTCCGAAGGATCGATTAAATCTATTAGGTGTTTGCCAATTAGTTCATCCTTATGATATTCAAGTTCAGAAACTCCGAATGTATTAACAAAAATAATCTCACCCTTTTCATTAAGAATGAACATCAGGTCGCGCGAAATATCAGAAAGGTTTTCAAATAAATCTTTCCATTTACCCAGTTTTTCCAGTTGTTTATAATCGGTAATCATTAATGATTTATTTATAGTATTTTCTTTCTGTTCTTCGAACATTAAAAACTAAGTTAATTGAAAAGTTTTAAAGAATATTATTGGTCAAAATAGCAGGTTTTGAAGTGTAAATCAACGCAGGCAGAAAAAGTAAAGCTAAAATAATTAGCTAATTATTCTGCGATTGCTGCTGTAAAACTTCAAAATATTTTCTTATCATTTGCTCGTAATCGGTGTTGTAACCTTCGCGAACAGCATTATTCAATGCATCTCTTAGCTTATCTTTCTGAGTTTCTTTTCTAAGATTCAATTCAGCAGGACTGTTTCTTGTATAATTTCTGCCTACTTCAGATTTTCTTTCTTTCTCGTAATCTCTTTCATTAATTGATCTTTGTGCATCCAAAAGTTTAGAAAGAATTCTTTCCTGTTTTTGAATAAGATCATCAGTTAACTTTTCAGTGTTCATATCGGTTACAACTTCTTTCATCTGATTGACCAGACTTTCCAGATCAGCCGGAATCTTTTTTGATTCTCCGCTTTCTCTTGCTTCTTTATTCAATTGCTCAAGTGATTTCTGAATTAATTGCTGCTGTTGTGCTAATCTTTGCAATTGTCCTTGCTGTTCCGGTGAAAGCTGACCTTGCTGCATTTGCTGTAACATCTGAGTCATATTATTCAAATCCATTTGCTGACCTGACATTTTCTGAAGTTGTTGCATCAATGACATCATTCCACCGCCACCGCTTCCGCCCTGCATCATCGATTCAAGTGAGCTTTTCATCATCATTGCTGCTTCGTTAAGATGCATCATAGCATCGCCCTGCGAAAATGTAGCCATACTTCCGTTTCTGTTTTGCATTGACTGCATTGCCTGATTCATTTTTTGTCTTGCATTCCCAAGAGCTTTTCCCATTTCAGGTGTAATTGCAAAAGTTTTTTGAGAAACCTCAGACATCTGTTCAAGCAGCTTATTTAAATTTTTTCCTATTTCATTTTGCTTCTGAAGATTTTGTTCAAATTGAGATGAGTTCGGATCAGCCTGCTGTAATTTGTCTTTTAATTCTTCCTGCTGTTTTGATAAAGAAATAATATTATCCAGAATGCGCATCATATCTGTAAAAGTTTGCATTTGGTTTTCCTGCTGCATCATCTGCTGCATTTGCTGCATACTTTGTTTCATCTGCTGCATATTTTTAGATATCTGCTGCTGATTCTTCATAGCTTTTTGCATTTGGTTTTGCTTCAGTTCTTTTGATGCTTCATCAGATAATTCTTCATTCTGCTGCTCATCCATTTCTTCCTGAAGCTTTTCCATTTCTTCATTGGGCATATCTTTCAGTTCATTCATCTTTTCAGCAAGCTCTTTCATTTTCTCCTGCAAGCGTTCAAGTTCTTTTGTTAATTCGTCCTGCTTTTTACTCAGTTCATCAGATTGCTTTTGATTGTTTTGATCACTTTGTTGTGTTTGTTCATTCAGTTCATTTTGTTTCTGCTCAATATTTTCAGTTCGTTTAATCATCTCATCCATCTTCTGTTCAATCTGAATTCTCTTAAGCAGATTCATTGTCCGTTCAATGCTCTTTTTAAATCTTTCTTCATCCAATTTCATCTGATTCATTGCATCCTGAGTCTGATTACGATTCATTTTTTCAAGTGCATCCTGCATTTTCTGCATAGCTTTTTTGAACTCATCACTTGTCATTTCATCCATCAGTTTTTGCAGTTCCATATATTTTTCAAGTGTTTCCTGAGAAAGCAGATTATTCTGCTGAAGTTCATTCTGCATTTGTTTTAGCTGCTCACTTGAACTTTGCATTTTCTCCTGTAACTTTTCAAACTTATCAAGCGCCTGTTCAATTTTTTCTTTTTCTTCCCAGGTTAATTTCTGATCGTTCTTTTTTAAATCATTATCAATCTTTTCAAGTTCTCTTTTAAGCTTTTCAGCTTCTTCTAATGTCTTCTGCATTTCATCCTGAACATTATCCTGAGTTTCATCAGCGTTTGCTAAGATCTCATCAAGTGATGGAACTCTGACATTGATAATCTGAGTCTTTGCAGATTTTGGCCCGCTTATATTATCGTTATCAAAAACTTCTATGTAAAAAGAAAAAACATCATTCACGCCCGGACTTAGTTTTGTAAGATTCCAGATATAATCAATTATCTGCTCTTTTAATTTTTTATCAATATCAATTTCTATTGCCGAAAAATTTTGCTGAGGCGTTTCATATCTTGAAGCAGAAAGCTTGTAATTAAGAGTAAGCTTTGAGAAACCATAATCATCATTGATTTTTACTTCAATCGGAACACGGTTATCATTTGCAAGATTTAAATCCTGCTTTGGATAAATCATTTCAATAGCGGGATCTGAATCATACATTGCTTTGATAAAATATCTTACCGGCAGAAGATTGTTATTATCATAAAGATCTGTAATAATAATTTTATATGAATTGTCCTTCCGGATTTTAAAAGATCCTTTAACGAAATTATTTTCAGAGTTCAATTGTATTCTGGTTGAATCTTCAAATTCAATTGCTGCTGATTTTAATTCCTTATTCGATAATAAACTTATTTCAACAGTGCTGCCTACTAAAGCAGAAATATTTCCGTTGTCTTTTTGCTGTAAAACCGGAATTCCGGAATATGCCGGTGAAATTACTTTAACATCCAATGATCTTATTACAGGATGATCAATAACTTTAATCTTAAACTCTTCACTTGAAATATTTTCTGCCTGAGCAAAATAGAACAATGACGATCTTAATTGCGGAATATTAAAATTATAATTTCCGGTTGAATCAATCTTTAATTCGTGCTCTTTAAAATTTGTCTGATCCTCTTCACGGGTCAGTAAAAATACTTTTTTAGGAATTTGACCTTTAACTTTAATTATAAAATCAACTCCTTCGCCTTTTGTAATTTCTGCGTTACCGGGAAAGACTTCAAAATAAAATTTTGCAGGAGGAATAAATTCCTGATCAAAGTTCAATAATCTGTTGGATGCTGCGCGTAAATCTGGAATAAGAGTAAAAAGTAAAACTGAAATGAAAAAAAGAAGGGCAAAACTTTTTAATAATTTTTTAACTTTTGTAAAATTAACTATCGATTCAAATTTGATCGGTCTTGTTCTTTCATAAACCTTTTTAAATGCAGCATCTAATAAAGAGGAAGAATAAAATGTTTCTGATTTCTCTGCAGATACAAGCTGTAATGCATTTAAAAGATCATCTTTAATTTCCGGAAAAAATTTTCCTACCCTTGAGGCTGATAGCTGATAATCTCTTTTACCGAATATATTAAAGTATTTCAACAGCGGCAGCAGAATCCAGTAAACAAATGAGGAAAGAACGACAAGAAGAAAAATAAAAAACAAGGCAGTTCTTACAACAGATTTTGAATACGCAGCAAGTTCAAAAAGGCTAAACAACAGAAAGACGCCGACAACAATAATTAAAGATAAAATTAATCCTCTGAGAATTAATTCTACATATTCCTTCTTGATTAAGGTTTCAAGCTTTGCAATTATTTCTTTGTAAAAAGATGTATTCATTTATCTGCTTAAAGCATAAATAATAATGTTTGTTCCGAACTTAAGTGCCTCTTCTCTTTTTTCAGGCGGATCATTATGCACTTCAGGATCAGCCCAGCCGTCACTCGGATTTGATTCATAAGTATAAAACACAACCATCCGATCTCCTAAAAATATTCCAAAAGACTGAGGCGGTTTTTTATCGTGCTCGTGAGTTTTTGGAGTTCCGCTTTCAAATTTATAAAATATATTAAATATCTTATGCGAAAAAGGAATTTCAATAAAATCATTTTGCGGATAAACTTTTTTCATTTCTCTTCTGATTGGTTTATCCAAACCATAATCATCATCAATATAAAGAAATCCGCCGTTTTCTAAATATGTTCTTAATCTTTTAACTTCTTCATTTGAAAAAACAATATTTCCGTGTCCGGTTATAAATAAAAAAGGATAGGAAAATATTTCATCGGATGCAATATCCACGAACTTATATTCAGCTTTAACTTTAATATTAGTATTTGCCTGAACAAACTTTAACAAATTTACTTCAGCGGAAGGATCGTTATACCAGTCACCGCCGCCGCTGTATTTCAGGCGTGCAATCTGAAAACCATCTTTACTTTGAGCCTGCAGACAAAGAAGATTTGAAACGATAAATAATATTACGAAAAAAATTTTCATCTTATTATGAATAATACTTCTATTAGTTACAAATATAAGTTCTATAAATCAGAAATACAGTCATAAATAATAGTATGAAAAGAATAAAGATTTATTTTGTAAAAAATTTTTAAGCGGGTTTTATTTCTCTGATCAATATTGCAATTTCTATTTTGGGTCTATCGTAGCCAATAAATAATTTTAATTAAGTATTAAAATTACTTTTTCATTTTTTACTCCCAAGTAGATTATTTATTTATCGTAAGAACGATATCGCTTTTAATGAGATAGTCTTTCAACCCCACATTCACTTTACTGTTTGACATGGTACTATCTGTAACTGAGAATTGGATAAATTGAGTGCCGCGAAGCGTGTCCAAAAAATTATAGTAACGGAAATCACCGAGAATACGATTTCCAATTCTATAACAAGTCACATTTTGTTTCTGGAAAATATTCCCAGCAATTAGAATTACCGAAACTTGACTCAATGAATCAATCGGTCCAACGCTTTTGCCGGTTCCCAAAGCATCAATGACTACTGTTAACGTGTCGTTGATATTAGCAGGGTTTGGTAATACATTACTAATCCAAATATCATCGTCGACTGTAATAGTATTGTCAACACAGCTTGTGAAAAGAATCGATAAGATTAAAAGAAATATAATTTTCAGCTCCCCTTCCTTAAAAAATAATAATTTACGCATAAAAATTCCCTTTATATTATGTTTATATTGAATAACCTACTAAAAATTGAACCGAATGAACTTTGTTCTTTAGCTTCTCAATTATTTCAGCACCCTCAATTTCATTAAAGGACCTAAAGTACCTTAATTCCATAATAAATTTATTTATAGTTAGTGAAGCCCCTAAGTTTATTCCCCACATAGAATTGTGTTTTGCAGTATCATCAGAATATTGTCCGGTAAATGGTGGACAGGGCTGCTTTTTATCATTATTATCTGTTACATCACAGGAAGCAAAAAACAAAAACAGTAATGCAATGGAAATAATTCCCAAACTAATTCTGTAAGTGTGTAATATTTGCCCGCGAAGAAAATTTTTATTGTGCTCATTTTTAATCCCTCTGTACTAAGTTAATATTGCAAATTTTATGCTATAAAAAATAGTGCAAAAAAAAAACAATATTCAAGCCAAAACAAATTGTGTCGGTAAAAAAGTTTTTTGTTAAAAGTAAAAAAGTCTCCTTTGTAAAAAATTCTTGATTGGATTTACTTTTGTTTTCTGAGATTAAAAATAATTTCTTAGCCAAAAATCCTTGGAAGATTTTATAAACCGTTAAAAGGGTTTAATGAGGTTTTGTGGTTTTCTTCGGTTTCCCATAGTTGAAGCTGTGGGTTAATAAATTGTTGTTTTATTTCATTCTAATATAGAATTAAGATTTAATTACAATAAAAAAGGCGAGCGATTAAACTCACCTTTTAAATTTAATAAGTCCCTTCTCCTTAGGAGAAGGGATTTAGGGATGAGGCTTTTTTTTTATTTCATAAGCAACATCTTCTTTACTGATACAAAATTTCCTGATATCAGTTTATAAAAATATGTTCCTGATGATAATTCTGTAGCATCGAACTCTACTTCATAAATTCCTGCCGGCTTTTCCTCGTTGATAAGTGTTGTAATTTCTGTTCCGAGTATATCATATACTTTTAATGTAACGAACCCACCCCTCGCCCCTCCCAAGAGGGGATTATCCGTTTGCTGAATCGTGAATTTTAT
>JAKIZM010000047.1 GCA_022708025.1 Bacteroidota bacterium
ATAATTCCAGATGAATATTCCCTTGAACAGAACTATCCAAATCCGTTCAATCCAACAACAACAATCAGGTATGATTTACCAAAAGACGGCGTAGTTCAGTTAGAAGTTTTTGATATAATTGGAAGGAAGATAACTACGCTTGTAAACACACATCAGTCTGCTGGCAGGTATGAAATAAATTTTGATGCCAGTAATTTAGCAAGCGGGGTTTACATCTATAAATTACAATCCGGTGAATATATTTCTTCTAAGAAAATGATGCTGCTCAAGTAAAATGTTACTTTCACAAACCCAATTTCTTAACGGAGTTGGGTTTGTTGTTGAAACAGTGAAATTATTTGATTCTAAAATCCTCTTTTAAGAACTTTATCCATATCAGATTTTATCATCAGCTTAACAAGGTCTTCAAACTTTGTTTTTGCTTTCCAGCCAAGTAATTTTTTCGCTTTTGCGGGGTTGCCAATCAGCATATCAACTTCTGTCGGACGGTAATAATTTTTATCAACAGTTACGATTGTTTTGCCTTTTTTGAGCTTTGTGGTAAAATCATATTTATAAAACTTTGAGTTTCTTTTATAATCTATCAAAGCTTTTGCTTTATCAAAATCAATACTGCTGATAATACCTTTTTCATTTACTCCTTTGCTTTTCCATTCCAGTTCAATTCCTAAGTGATTGAATGTGTGCTCAACAAATTTTCTTACAGTATTTGTCTGCCCTGTTGCAAGCACAAAATCCTCTGCCTGTTTATACTGAAGTATTCTCCACATTCCTTCGCAATATTCAGGCGCAAATCCCCAATCTCTTTTAGCATTTAGATTTCCTAATGAAAGATTATCCTGCAATCCTGCGGCTATTCTGCTTGCAGCTCTTGTAATTTTTCTTGTTACAAATGTCTCGCCTCTTCTGGGCGATTCGTGATTAAAAAGTATTCCGTTTGATGCAAATATGTTGTATGCTTCCCTGTAATTTACAATTATCCAGTAACCATAAAGTTTTGCAACTCCATAAGGCGAGCGCGGATAGAACGGTGTTTTTTCAGACTGCGGAACTTCCTGAACTTTTCCAAACAACTCACTTGTTGATGCCTGATAAAATTTTACTGCTCTCAATCCAACCTCTCTTATAGCATCAAGAAATCTTAATGTGCCGAGCGCATCTACCTGTCCGGTGTAATCAGGAATTTCGAAAGAAACTTTAACATGACTCTGTGCTGCAAGATTGTAAATTTCATCAGGTTGAATTTTTTCAAGCAATCTGTTCAAGTTGCTTGTATCAACGAGATCACCATAATGAAGAAACATTTTCTTGTTAAGAATTTCAGGATCGTTGTAAAGATGATCTATTCTTCCTGTGTTGAAAGAACTGCTTCTTCTTATAATTCCATGAACTTCATATCCTTTTTCCAGAAGTATTTCTGTTAAATAACTTCCGTCCTGTCCGGTTATTCCTGTTATTAATGCTTTTTTCATATGATTCAATTAAAAATGAAAAATTATAAATTAAAAACTATTTTATCTTACTACTAATGGCACCTAAAATATTCTTTAGTTCAAATGATTCTTTTAATAATTTGTCGCAAAGTTCCTTATCACCAAAATTAGATCTTATACAAATCCTCAACCAGTAATTTGATTCTCTCATTTCTCTAAGAGAAATTTTTATTTTATTTGCGAAATCTGCTCTTGATGAAGCCGCTTGAGCTTCTTCATAGTTCGCACCCGCCGATGTTGCAGATTTGGCAAACTGATATCGGATAATTTTAGCTTCCGGAAGTTGGGAAAATGTTCCAAGAAATTTTAAACTTTCAAGAGCAAAATTAAATAAACGCTCACCTAACCCAGAATCCATTTTCTAATTTTTACTTTCTAATTTTTAATTTTACCTGATTCAACAAACCACTTATAAGTTAATTTAATTCCTTCATCCAGTTCAGTTTGATATTTCCAGCCAAGTGAATTTAATCTGCTTACATCCATAAGTTTTCTGGGAGTCCCGTCAGGTTTTGTTGTATCATACTCTATCTTACCTTTATAACTCACAATTTCCGAAATCATATTTGCTAAATCAGATATGGTTATATCTTTACCTGTTCCGACATTTAGATGTGTTATTCCGTTTTCATACAGATCTTTTGCATTTATATTTTCCATCATAAAAACAATTGCGTTTGCAAGATCATCGACATACATAAATTCTCTTAAAGGCTTTCCTGTTCCCCAAATCGTAACTGAATCTTTGTTCTGATCTTTTGCTTCGTGAAATTTTCTTATGAGTGCGGGAAGAACATGAGAAGTTTCAAGATTAAAATTATCGTTAGGACCATAAAGATTTGTCGGCATTGCAGAAATAAAATTACATTCATACTGACGGTAATAATTTTCGCATAGTTTTATTCCGGCAATTTTTGCAATTGTATATGGTTCATTTGTAAACTCAAGCGTATCTGTAAGCAGATATTCTTCCTTCAACGGCTGCGGAGCCAATTTCGGATAAATGCAGGAGCTTCCGAGAAAAACAACTTTCTCAACATTATTCAAATAAGATGAATGAATAAGATTAGCTTCAATCATCAGATTATCATAAATAAATTCAGCACGATAAGTATTGTTTGCAAGTATCCCTCCAACTTTTGCTGCTGCAATAATTACGATTTCAGGTTTCTCTGCTTCAAAAAAATTCAAAACATCAGATTGATTTCTCAGATCCAATTCTGAAAAGCCTTTAGTAATTATGTTTTTATAACCCGAAGTTTCCAGCTCTCTATAAATAGCAGAGCCAACCATACCCTTATGACCGGCAAGATATATTTTTTTATTTTTTAAGTTACTCATCAGAATTATAAACCGTAATAAATTGAGAAATAAAACTCATTCAATACTTTATCAACAAAGCTTAAATCAGTCTGCTGTAAAGATGAATTTGTTCTTTGATATTGAAACTTAGCAAACAATTCGTGTGTGTATTCGTATTTTATTTCCGCTCCAAAGTATGAATAGTTTTTCCTTAAGCCAAATAAAAACGGCGGCTGAGGCTGTATATTATACTGCTGCTGCACATTCCCGTTTTCACCTTTACGAATATATTGAGCCCAAACTGTAGCCTGCAATCCTCTTATAAATCTGTAATTGAGTGAGCCATAAATGAGATCAGAATTATGTCCCATCCAATGACCAAGCAGATATCCCGAACTTTGATAATCAGTTGTTTGAATATAATGCCGGTAAACGAAAGGATATATTTTTGTGTATTCTATTTTTGCAGTCAGGTTTTCTATCGGCAAATCAGCAACTGATCCGCCAAGAGTAAAGCCGAGCTGATTGCGCTGCTTGTATGAATCAAATAAACCGCTGATTGTTATTTCATCAATAAATAATGTACCGTATAAATGAGTATTTGGTATATGACCTCTTGAACTTAATCCAAGAAACATTTGTGCATTACCTCCGGCTGCATTTAATTGATGGCTTAGCTGATGATCTGCCAAGCGGAAAAACATTATTGGTATTAAATATAATAACTCAGGTTTATTATCATAAATAATAGATTCGCCGAGTGAAATATCCAATCCTTTTAACGGAGTAACGGTCAATGTATGTGAAGCAATAAATTTATCAATAAAAGAAAAACTTATTCCGCCGGACAGATTATAATATATTGTATTTGAATCCAATACTGTTGATGATAGCCAACCATGCAAATAATTAAAGCTGAGCCAATCAACAGGTTTAACATCCAATCTGATAAATCCAAACGAAGGTGCTTTTTGTGATAAAACCAGCAAACCGCTTTCGCCGTAACCCCATTCCATTAAATCTTTACCAACCGCAAACGATCCCCAATCCCAGTCTGTCGCTACAACAGCATTTATCTTGCTATATTCCATTTTATCAGGAGGAAAAAGTGGACTTATGAAATCTGACTTAGCCTCAACACCTGTTATTGGTGTAAACTGTTTTATCTTATCAATCGTTTTGCCGGTTTCAGTATTGTCTCTGAAGTCAAAGCTGAAACCAATGTATTTATCAATATAGCCATAAGTGTAAATTCCATTCCAGGTATGAGTAAGTTTTTCATTATCGCGTGAACCAATTTGTAAACCGAGAATCGGACTTAAATTTAATCTAAAAAAGTTATTGTCGTAACTGAATAATCTTAATCTCTCGGATTTATCATTTCTGAAAAAAATTATTTCTGTTGAATCATTCTTCACATTATTCAACAACTCAAATTCAAAGCGGAAATCTTTACTGTAAAACTCAAGCTCATCTTTTTCCAACGAAGTTAACTGATTGGATTTTTGATTTGCTTCAATTAATTTTTGCGCTACATACTTTCTGCTTACAGGTCTAATCTGATCATTAAACTCAATTACGGATTTCTGACTGAGTTTTGCAAGAAATGAATAAATATCTCTATTTAACGGCTCATAAACCACCTGAGCAAAAGCAAAGCTGCTTAATAACAGGAACAGAAATATTTTTTTAAACATTAAATACTCTTACTGATTAAAAAACTTTTTGAAAGTATCAACTACATAAACTAATTGATCATCTTCTAATTCGGGAAATATCGGCAAAGCTAATGATTTATCTGCGGCAAATTCTGAAATAGGAAAATTTCCTTTTTTATAACCTAAATCATTAAAACATTCCTGTAAATGAAAAGGAACAGGATAGTAGATTTCTGTTCCGATTTCATTTTTAGTCAAGAATTCTCTTAATGCATCTCTGTTTTCAACACGCACAATGTATTGATTATAGATATGGTAGTTTTTCACTTTTGATGATTGAAAAATAGCTTCGGGTAACAACACTTTATTTTTAGAATCGAATGTTGTTTTTCCTGTTCCTTCTGCCAAACCAGCGTCTTTAAATAGCTGTGTATAACGGTTCGCATTTTGTCTTCTTTTTTCGGACCACTTATCAAGATGCGGAAGTTTAACTTTCAATACTGCTGCCTGCAAAGCATCTAATCTGAAATTTCCGCCAATAACTTTATGATAATATTTTGGTTCGCCGCCATGGACTCTTTTAATAGTAAGAACTTTTGCAAGCTCATCATTATTTGTTGTAACTAACCCCCCATCTCCATAACATCCTAAATTTTTACTTGGGAAAAATGAAAAGCATCCAATATCTCCTATTGTTCCTGCATATCTTCCATCTTTGTATTGTGTTCCGATTGCTTGTGCAGCATCTTCAATTACAATAAGATTATGAGCTTTTGCTATTTTAATTATTTCATCCATCTCAGCACTCTGACCGTAAAGATGAACAGGAATTACAGCTTTAGTCTTGGCAGTAATCTTTCTTTCAAAATCTTTTGGATCAATATTAAATGTAACAGGATCGTTTTCTGCAAAAACCGGAGTAGCAAATAATCTTGAAACAACTCCCGCTGTTGCAAAGAATGAATATGTTGGTAAAATTACTTCATCACCCGGTTTAATATCAATTGCCATCAAAGCTAAAAGAAGAGCATCCGTTCCGGAAGAGACTCCAAGCGCATGTTTGCATCCAAGATAATTACAAAATTCTTTTTCCATTGTTGAAACTTCCGGACCAAGAATAAAATGCTGTGATTCTGCAACTTTGATTACTGCTTCATCAAGTTCTTTTTTTAATGATTGATATTGAAGTTTAATATCTAACAACGGAACCCGCATATAACTTCCTTTACAAATAAAAATTAATAAATAAAATCTTTGTCTATTTCTTTGAACAATTTTGCTTTTAAATCCTTTTCGGAAACAATCGGATTATCAACTTTCCAATCAATGTTTAACTGTTTGTCACTATACAAAACAGACCTTTCGAATTCCCTGCTGTAAGGTTCTGAACATTTATATGAAAAAATTGCTTCATCTGATAGAACGGAAAAGCCGTGGGCAAATCCCGGAGGAATCCAGAGTTGTATTTTATTTTCTTCTGATAATTCTGAAGCAAAATATTTTCCAAATGTAGGTGAACCAAACCGTATATCTACAGCAACATCAAGAACTTTCCCAAATATTACCTGACATAATTTTCCCTGAGCTTTATCACCCACCTGATAATGAAGTCCTCTTATAGTATTCTTTTTTGATTTAGAAATATTATCCTGTACAAAACAAAAATCTATTCCGGCTTTATGATAAATTTCCTTACTGTAGCTTTCAAAAAAGTATCCTCTTTCATCTCCGAATACTTTTGGTTTGATCAACAATAAACCCGGTAACTCTGTTTTTAAAACCTCCAATTATTTACCCTTCCCTCAATATTTTTTCAAGATAGTTCTTATACAATGATTGAGGAATTGAATTAATCAATTCTTTAAACTGCTGCTTGTCTATAAATCCTTTGTTAAAAGCAATTTCTTCAATGCATGCTACTTTCAATCCTTGTCTGTCTTCAATTACTCCAAAAAAGTTAGAGGCTTGTAACAGCGCTTCCGGTGTTCCGGTATCTAACCAGGCAATTCCTCTTCCTATTTTTTCTACATATAACTTACCTTTTTCAAGATAAGTACGATTAACATCTGTTATTTCCAATTCGCCACGGGCAGAAGGTTTTAAATTTTTGGAAATATTAACAACTTCACTGTTGTAGATATAAAGTCCGGGAACAGCATATTGTGATTTGGGCTTTAACGGTTTCTCTTCTATGGAGATTGCTTTACCTTCTTTATCAAACTCAACAATTCCATATCTTTCGGGATCGGTTACCTGATAACCAAAAATTGTAGCATCTGTATTTTTTTTTATTGCATCGTAAAAGAATGTGAGATCACCGTAAAAAATGTTATCGCCAAGGACTAAACATACATTATCATCACCAATAAATTTTTCTCCGATTATAAATGCTTCAGCAATTCCATTTGGCGCTGTCTGAACAGCGTATTGTATATTCATTCCGATCGTACTGCCGCTGTTAAATAACTGTTTATATAACGGAATTGTTTCTTCATTCGATATAATTAAAACATCTTTTATTCCACCGAGCATCAGAATTGAAAGCGGATAATAGATGAGTGGTTTATCGTAAATTAATGCTAACTGTTTGCTATAGACTTTTGTTATCGGATATAATCTTGAGCCTGAACCGCCGGCTAAAATAATTCCCTTGGTTATCTTTTTTGTATTCACATTAATACTTTTTTGATTATTTATAATGGTGTAAATATAAAAATAATAAGTTTACGATTCTTTATCTTTTGACGGGAAAACAGCCGACTTTTCTATAAAAGTTTGCCGCTAAGTATAAAAATTGCAACTGAAAAATAAATTACCAATCCCGTAACATCTACAAGAGTTGCAACAAACGGAGCAGAAGAAGAGGCAGGATCAAAACCAAGTTTTTTTAAAATGAACGGCAACATAGAGCCAGTAATTGTTCCCCACATTACAACCCCAACAAGCGAAGTAGATACAGTAAGCGCAACATAAAACCAATGATCACCATAAATATGAGAAGCCATTTGCCACACAAAAATCCTCATAAAACCAATAATCGCTAATATAGAACCTAACGTTAGCCCAGTGATCAACTCTCGCTTTATAACAAAAAACCAATCTTTAAGTGTAACTTCACCAAGTGCCATAGCGCGAACTACAAGGGTTGCTGCTTGTGATCCTGAATTACCGCCGCTGGAAATTATCAGCGGGACAAACATTGCCAATATAACTGCCTTAGCTATTTCATCTTCAAAAAAAGCCATTGCCGAAGCAGTAAACATTTCACCAAGAAACAAAACTGCTAACCAGCCGGCACGTTTTTTTATCATCTCTAATAACGGAATTGAAGAATAAGGTTCATCAAGAGCTTCCATAGCTGCTTGCTTGTGCATATCTTCTGTTGCTTCTTCTTCAGCTATGTCAAAAACGTCATCAACAGTTACTATACCAATTAAAATTCCGGCTTTATCTATAACAGGCAAAGCAACCCTATCATATTTTTTAAATGCTTCAACAGCGGTTTCCTGATCATCAAAAACATGTAAAGCAACAAAATTTTCTGTCATCAGATCAGATACTGTTTGATCTAATGGCGCAAGAAGGAAATCTTTTATCTTAATATCATCAATCAACTTTCCTTTGTCATCAACAACATAAATTATATTCAGGGTTTCTTTGTTTTGTCCGTGTTCACGTATATGATCTAAAGTTTCCTGAATTGTGTATGAAGGTTTAACAGCAATATAATCCGGTGTCATCAACCTTCCAACTGAGTTTTCCGGATAGCCGAGCAACTGGACAGCAATTTTTCTTTCATCGGGTGAAAGCAACTGAAGTAATTGTTTGGCTGCTGAAGCAGGTAATTCTTCAAACAACCAGGTACGATCATCAGGGTCCATTTCGTTAAGGATTACTGCACTTTCTTCTTTGCCCATTAGTTTCAATAAATCCATTTGAGTATCAAAATCCATATACTCAAAAGTATCTGCTGCAAGTTCTTTGGAAAGTAAACGAAAGATTATAACTCGGTCTTTTTCAGGTAAATCAACAAGAAGTTCAGCAATATCGGCTGGAGTCCACTCAACAAGAATTTCTTTAAGAATGCTAAGTTGTCTCTCCTCTATCAGAGACTGGATTTCAGGTTGTAAAAGTCTGCTTAGCATCAGAAAATCCTTATTTTAGGAAAAACAATTTGTTTTTACATGTAAATAATTTTGATTGATTTAATGGTTTGCAAAAATAGTTTGAATATCTGCAAATCCCAATTAAAAAATTTTTTTATTATAGATTTAACTTATAAAATATGTACAAAATAATTATTGATGAAAATATTGCCTTTGCTGACAAAGCTTTTAACCATTTAGGTGTGGTAGAAACTGTACCGGGGCGCTCTATTTCGAATCAGCTTTTGAAAGACGCAGATATTCTTATTGTTCGTTCTATTACCAGGGTTGATGAACATCTGCTTAAAGATACTAATGTAAAATTTGTTGGTACCGCTACAATTGGTACCGATCATATTGATTTGAACTATCTTAAAAGAAAAAAAATTGCTTTTGCAGATGCAAAAGGCTGTAATGCTTTTTCTGTTGCTGAATATGTCGTTGCTTTGTTTTTTTATTTAAGTGTAAAATATAATTTTATTCTAAAAGATAAATCAATTGGTATAGTGGGAGTTGGTAATATAGGCAGCAAGGTCGCTCGTTTTGCCGAAGTTTTGGGAATGGAATTTCTTTTAAATGATCCGCCGCTTGAAAGAATCGGAGTTCCGGGAAAGTTTGTTTCACTTAATGAAATTTTGAAATGCGATATTATTACTCTCCATACTCCACTAAATCCAAGCGGCATTGACAAAACTTTACATCTTATTAATAAGGATAATCTTGCTGCACTTAAAGAAAACACCATTCTTATCAATACTTCACGCGGGGCAGTTGTAAACAACAATGATTTACTTGAAACAATTAAAAGAAAAAGAATAATAACTGTTCTGGATGTATGGGAAAATGAACCTGAAATAAATTCAGAATTATTAGAAAGAACAGATATTGCAACTCCGCATATTGCAGGATATTCTTACGAGGGGAAAGCAAACGGAACAATAATGATCTATGAATCACTTTGTAAATTTCTGAATGCTGAAAAAAAATTTGATTTTCAATTTCCGGTAATAACCGATCCTGTTATTGAAATAAACCTTTCTGAACGGTTTGAGAATAATATGAATCAACTGATATCTAAAATCTATTCTATTGCCGATGATAATAAAAGAATGAGAAAAATATCAGGAATGAGTAATTCAGAGATCATAAAAGGATTTGATAAGCAGCGAAAAAATTATCCAATAAGAAGAGAGTTTAATAACTATAAAATAAAAAGCACAAACCTTAATGAAAAAATCAAATCTGTTTTGTCAGATTTAAGATTTAAAATTATTTAACAGAAAACATTATACTTTTTATTTATCCAATTTAAACTCGATTGGAATGATCATCTGAACCTTTACCCTTTTCCCTTTTTGCAGGCCTGGTTTAAATCTTGTATAGTAAACAGAAAGTCTTGCATTTTCATCACAGCCATAACCAATACCTTCAATAACCTGAGCTGAAGAGACTTCACCATTTTTTTCTATAAAAGCCATCACTTTTACAGTGCCTTCTATCTTATTCTTTTTTGCTTCAATCGGATAAACGAGTCTTTTATAAATAGTATTCATTCCGCCAATCGGTTCAGGCATAATTTCCGGGCTTAGCAAATATGCCGGATCATCATCCATATTTGTTTTATCTTCTTCAACAGGCGGAAGATTTAGTTCGTTGGAATCCTTCTTTTTGTTGTTTTGTCTTTCCTTCCATTCAGCTAAAAGTTTCTGATAATCTTCTTCGCGATATTCACCAACAAGTAAAAACTCCTGCCCTTTTCTTACACCGTTTTCAAAGATCACATCTACTACTACATTCCCGAGTGAATCATAGTAAGTTGCCGGTCCGTCTCTTTTCCCATCTTCAATACTGTATAGTTCCTTTATATTTCCATTTTCATAATAAACCGTAACAGTTCCGAATACTTTGTCATTTACATAATTTCTTCTTTCTCTAAGATTTCCATTTTCATAGTAAAACAAAGCTTCTCCCTGCCGTTGATCACCATCATAAACCACAACAGCTTCAGGTTTTCCATTCGGGAAAAATGTTCTAACTGTATCCAGCTGAGCGAAGGAATTATTATAAATTATTATTAGTAATAATAGAAAGAAAAACTTTTTCAATTAATATCCGGTATTTTTTTGAGGCGAAAGATAATACTTAATTTTGAGTTATAAGAGGCATTATTATCGTAACTATAAAAATTAAAATTGCAATTCCGAAAAAGAAATAACCAACTTCAGCGTCAAATTGAAGCAGACCAATTTCACCAAGCAAGTAATGCCAATCGTGATATACTCTGTTTCCGCCGAGTAATGGTAATCTTTGTGCCTGTGCATCTGCAGCATAAACAGATATATTAATAAAATTCTGCCCAAGCCAAAGCAGCGAAAACTGCATACCGGTTCTGTATTCATTTTTAAAAAAATAAAAGAAAATAATTGAAGGAAGAATTATCTGCATTAAGGTTCCGCCTAAAGTATAAATATATTTTCCAAAGAACTTAAAGAAAAGATGTCCTGCTTCGTGTATAACAAGATCAACATTATCTATCAAACCATATTCACCCCAATTCAACACCCAATAAAGTGCAATCGGAAGAATAATAATGCTTGGAATCCATCTTTTTACTTCGTCAGTCTTTGTGTGAGGCTTTGACTTTTTTAGGCTTTGCTCAATTTCTTTTTTAAACTCGTCGTTCATTGAATTGCATAAATAAAAAATGATAATTAACTTGGTATTGAAAATAACTAATCCAAACTAATCGTTCAAAAATATTAATTAAATGAAGGGATATCTATGAAAAAAATCTTATTGATGCTGTTTATTATCACAGCAATGACATTTTCAGTACTTGCACAAGGCTTTAAAACACCGCGTCCAAGTCCGGATGCAACTGTTTCCCAGTTTGTCGGTATTACAAAAATTACCATCGATTATAGCAGCCCAGCAGTAAAAGAAAGAAAGATATGGGGTGAGCTTGTTCCATTTGGTCAGATTTGGAGAACCGGTGCAAATGAAGTAACATCAATTACATTTAGCGATCCGGTTAAAGTAAATGGACACGAACTTCCTGCCGGAACTTATGGTATCCATACTATTCCCGGAGAAAATGAGTGGGAAATTATTTTTAGTAAAGATACAAAGGTTGATGATCCGATGACTTATGATGCAAGTAAAGATGCATTAAGAATAAAAGTAAAACCCGAACAAAATCCTTTTACGGAAAGAATGGTATTTACAATTACTGATGTAACTGATAATTCTGCAAATGTTAATTTAATCTGGGAAAAGCTAAAAGTATCATTTAAAGTTGATGTAAACACTCAAGACTTAGTTTTACAGAATGCCCGTAATACTGTTGACTGGAGGACTCTGACTTCGGCAGCAAATTATTGCTTACAACAAAATGTAAATCTGGATGAAGGTTTTAACTGGATACAGGCATCAACACTAATTACTCAAAACTATAATAATATGAGTATACTTGCACAATACTACGCAAAGATGAATAGAAAATCAGAAGCAATTTCCACAATGGAAAAAGCAATTGATTTTGGCAGCAGATTAAAAAATCCGCCATTCGATCTTGAAAATATGAAAAAATTATTAGCCGATTGGAAAAAATAAATTCTAACGTTTACGCGTCTTTGTTTCATAAGTTAGAGCAGAGACGCATAAATATTATTTATCCACAAAAAGCTTTTCTTTTATTTGAACTTGCTCTGCATTTATCACTACAGCAATATTCATTTTTAACTTTGCACTCATGACAGCATACAATAATTTTATCACAATCGAGATTATGGCAATTGATATGATAAGCAGTAGGCTTTCCACAAAAATGACAAGTTGCGGTGTATTTAAGTTCTTCTCTCGTATTCGGTTCGAAAACTCTTCTATCATCAAATACAAACATACCGCCCTCCCAATAAGTATCAGGATATTTTTGAATAAAGTTCAGAATGCCTCCATTCATCTGAAATATATTTTTAAAACCCTGCTCTCTCATATATGCAGATGCTTTTTCACAACGGATTCCGCCCGTGCAATATGTAACTATAGTTTTGTCTTTATACTCATTCAATGATTCAACAACTTTGGGCCACTCACGAAAATGAGTTATCTGTGGTGTTATTGCATTTTTAAATTTTCCGATTTTGCTTTCATACCAGTTTCGTGCATCAACAATTATAAAGTCTTTTTTTTCTTCATAAAATTTTAACAGCTGCTCTGGTGTAAGCTTTGGTGCACTATGTTCTAAAGAAGTTTGGTTTAAACCTGAATTAACAATTTCATTTTTTACCCTTACACGCATTTTAGTAAATGCAATCGTATCGGTAGGCGTTTCTTTAAACCAAATATCAGAAAATAATGAATAGCTTTTTAAATGATTTTTATAGTCTTCTATTAAATCGTAAACACCGAAAACTGCGCCATTGATTCCTTCTTTAGCAAAATATACTTTTCCTTTAATTCCATTATCGATACACCATTGAAGATGCTCATTGGCTAGTTTTTCAGGATCCTCAATGCTTACATACTTATAAAAAGAAATTACTTTATAATTATTCATCTTTTTACTCTTCTTTCAAATAAATATTTATGGGTGTTAATAAATAAATACCTTTTTATATCTGTTTCTATATTCTCAGAAACAATAATGAGTTATACTAAACATTGTAGTTGAGCTGGAATTATTAATCTCTAAACTCTATCAGGGTAACTGAATAATCGGTTTGTAAATATAATATTTTAAAGACCGCTTGAAAGTTAAATTAATCAACTTTGAGGGGCACTATAAGGATGGTTATTGATAATTGGAATATTTTTTTACTTGAGATTCATCCTCAAAATTAACACTGAGGTCAAATGTAACAGAAAAGACAGATCCTATACTCTTTTCACTTTCAACCTCAATTTCAGCTTTATTTAACTCAACATATTTTTTTACTAATGCTAATCCCAATCCGTTTCCTTCGAATTCCCGTTTATATCCCACGTCTTCCTGAGAAAAAGGAGTAAATATCTTTTTAAGATATTCATCACTCATTCCTATACCGCTATCCCGAATTTCAACTCTTACTTTATTATCATTTTCATTTCTTACAAATACTTCAACATAACCTTTCAAAGTATATTTAATCGCATTATTGATAAGATTCTGAAATATCTGATTTACGGTATATCTATCAGCAACAATAAATGATTCATCTGCTGATTGTTTAAATTTTAACTCAAGTCCTTTATCATCACTCAGGGACTTAAATTCATTCATCAACTTTTTAAGATCAGTTAACAAATCAAACTTTTCAAAAACAGGTTTGTAATTACCACTTTGTACAGAAGACATATTTAATATCATATCTATAGTTCTTTGCAATCGTCTTCCGGCACTTTTAACAGAATCAAGAATAATTTTTAATTCTTCATCTTTGCTGGAAATTTCATCGGCAAGTAATGGTATTGAAGTTAAAATTACATTAAGCGGCGTTCTGATCTCGTGTGACATCTGTGCAAGAAATGCTGATTTTAATCTGTCAGATTCTTCAGCTTTCTTTAATGCAGCAACAAGCTCTTGTTGTACCCTTTTTATTTCAGTGATATCCAAAAGCTGCATTACATAATGCTTCACTTTATTTTTTTCATCCAGAACAGAAACTAATTTTACAATAACATTAATCTCTTTTCCTTCTTTTTTTAGGAGAGTTCTTTCAGTACTTATATCTGCTATGGGTTTTCCATCGTAAACAAGTGAATCGTTTTCAAAACCTTCGAGGTCATTCTTTTCAAATAAGTATTTGATCGGAATCCCAATTATTTCATCGCGCTCAAATCCAACAGTATTACAAAAAGACCTGTTAACACTTATTATTTTCCCTTCTGTTGAAATAATAACTATTCCGATAGGAGCATTCTGAAATACCAGTCTGAATTGCTCTTCGCTTTTTTGCAGTAAAATTTCCGCTTTCTTCCGCTGATTAATTTCAAAATTTAACTCTGCAATTTTGTCTTTGAATACATCGTGCAGTTTTCTATTCAGTGACTCAACTTCTCCGCTGGATCTATCAAGTTCACCCAGCAAAATATTAACACGGTCTTCAAGAACTCTTAACTCACTTTTATTGACGTTCTTTTTACCTTTTATATCTGCATAAATGTTCGCTGAATCGAGGGCTTTAAATATTTTCGCCAATGGTCGGAAAGATATTGAGCTTAAGAAATAAGTAAAAACAATCCCTGCCAGTAGAATTGATAAACTGAACAATGCAGTCAGCATCCGGTTTTTAAGAATTTTCTGCGCATCATCGCGGGACTCAAATCCTACATAAATTTTACCGGAAATATTATCTCCTTCAACAGGAAGTGCAATTCTGTATACTTTTTCGTCTTTTGAAATTCCTTCTCTATTAGTTTTAGAAAGGACATAAAGGTTATTTTCTGCAATATCTAAATTAATTGCATCAAGAATTTCTCCGGTGGGTTTTTCAATAACTAAATAAACTGCTCCATTTAGATCAAGTAAATTTGAGACGGCTTCTTTATCAGCTAATTTTTCACCAGTAAAAGCATTTGGACTTTGTTTAAAAAAGTTGACAAATACATCAGCTTTATAGACGTATTTATCGTTTATCTGGTCTTCGAATTTTTTAGTGAAATGTATGAAAATAAATACTGATACCACAATAAAGAACAATGCGAACTCTATTGTAAGTTTTAATTGTAATTTTTGAGATTTTGATCTCATTTATTCCTTATTTTCAATTTATATAAATACTAAGCTTAATAATTACAACAATTTAAGTGCCGTTTTATCTTTATTCTAATACGAGAAATTTTACGGTTTTGGGCATAGATTACTGTAATTTTTTTAGAATTCTATCAATTTTTTAACGTCATTTTTCAAGTAGTTGATTCTTATTTACCAAAACAAGCCACTATTCTTTAACATTATCAAAATTCTTATCAGTTTCATTTAGAAACAATTTGATATTACAGAATAAAGGATCATTATTTTAGCTTTATATCAATCCCAACCGGACAATGATCCGAACCCATTATATCGGGCAAAATAAATGCATCTTTTACATTCTTCTTAAAATTATTACTAACAAAAAAATAATCAATCCTCCAGCCCACATTTCTTTCCCGCGCTCGAGTCAGTTGATCCCACCAGGTATAATTATCGGGCTCATTATTAAACATTCTAAAAGTATCGTGATAACCATTAGCAATAAATTTATCCATCCATTCTCTTTCAATTGGTAAAAAACCGGAAACTTTGGAATTTTCTTTTGGTCTTGCCAAATCAATTTCTTTATGCGCAGTATTTACATCGCCGCAAATAATTAATTTCTTACCTTTCTTAACAAGCTTGTTTGCATAATTCAGAAACTCATCATAAAAATCCATTTTGTATTGTAATCGTTCTTTATTCTGCTTTCCGTTTGGATAGTAAATATTTAGAAGTATAAAATCCTTATAATCTGCAATGATAATCCTTCCTTCATCATCAAACTTTGGAATGCCAAAACCGTTTTCAATCTTTACTGGTTCTTGCTTTGTATAAATTGCAACACCGCTGTATCCCTTCTTAACAGTTGATGAAGAAAAATAAGATTTATATCCATTTATATTTAATAATTCATTGCTTAACTGTTCAGGTGCAGCTTTAGTTTCCTGCACACAAAGAATATCAGGATCTTCTGTAAGCAGCCAATCAATAAAACCTTTTTTCTGTATTGCGCGAATACCGTTAACATTCCAGGAAAGAATACGCATTAAAATTTCCTTTTTATTTCTTAATAAACTAAGAGAATATTCTCCACAATTGTGTAACAAAGAAAGTAACAGTTAATCCCAATATTATCGGAAGAAAAGTGGATATCACAGTCCACTTAACACTTTTTGTCTCTTTATAAATTGTATAAATAGTTGTTGAACATGGATTATGTAATAAACTAAAAAGCATCAGATTAATACCTGTTAATAATGTCCATCCGCCGGCGTGAAGAATTTGTGCAGTATCTGCAACAGAGTCAAGTTCAAACATTACTCCGCTGCCGCTGCCAAGATTATTTAAACCAAGATTTGCAACTGTTAACATTAATACTGTTGGTATTACTATTTCGTTTGCCGGAATTGCAATTATATAAGCAAGAATAATCACTCCGTTCAGTCCAAAGATAAATGCCGCCGGATTAGCCCAGTTTATAAAATGATTTGCAAGGGAGTTTCCTTCAATTGTAACATTAGCAATTAACCATATAACCATTCCTGCCGGCAATGCAAAAACAACGGCTCTCCATAAAACAAAAATTGTTCTATCAATTAACGAAGTATAAAGTGTTTGTAATAATCTTGGCGGACGATATGGCGGAAGCTCCAAGCTAAAAGCTGATGCTTCACCTTTTAATAATGTTTTTGATAATCCCCAGGATACAATTAAACTAAATGTAATTCCTAAAACTGCAACAAAAACAACGGCTGCTGCAGAAGCAATTCCCGCAAGATAAGCAGGTGCAGCAGCTCCGATAAATATTGTAGCAATCAATATCTGTGTGGGCCATCTGCCATTACATAATGAAAAATTATTTGTAATAATTGCAATCAGTCTTTCGCGCGGAGAATCAATTACGCGAGTTGCTACAACACCGGCAGCATTGCAACCAAAACCCATTGCCATAGTTAATGCCTGTCTTCCGTGTGCACCAACTTTCTTATAAAGCGGATCCATATTAAACGCAACACGAGGTAAATAACCAAAGTCTTCTAGCAAAGTATAAACCGGAAAAAATATTGCCATTGGCGGAAGCATAACACTAACAACCCAAGCCATTGCAAGATAAGCTCCGTCAATCAATAATCCGCTTAACCACCAGGGCATAAATGAATTTGTAAAGTTTTTAAGCATCGGATGTAAGCTATCAACAAGAATAGAAGAAATAAAAACAGAAGGATAATTTGCGCCGACAATTGTTATCCAAAAAACAACCGCCAGTATCATAAACATAATCGGAAAACCAAGATATCTGCTTGTTAAAACTTTATCTAAAGTTCTATCAAGACTAAATGCCTGTTTCTTGTCAGGATATTCTACAACTTTATTGGCAATAGAAGTAGCATTTTCATAAATGGATTCCATTAAAGTATCGTGTAAATTATCACCGACTTCCCAACGCAAATTATTTGCTGCTGCTAAAATTGTTTCTTTTCTTAAATCACTATCACTCATAATCTTTTTCTATTATTAAATAAACTCGTTTTGAATTTCCTTAAATATATTCTTTCTATGCATTTTCAATCCCTACGAGTTCTTGTTTTTTAAGATTACCAAGATTGCCGCTTCGTATTGCATCAATAATACTCTGATCACCTTCTAACAATCTTAATGCAACCCAGCGAAGATTTGGCAAACCAGGAAATTCTTTTTCAATTTCTTTACTTAGTTTTTCAATCGCATCATTTAATTCCGAAGAATTACTTTTTATTCTGTATGGCTTACAAATATATTTTCCTGAAGCAACTTCAAATATCATATTTATTAATTCAGCCATTCCTTCTCCTTGTCGTGCTGATGCAACAACTACTGGAATTCCAAGTTCTTTGGACAAAGTTCTATCCTCCACTTTAATTCCGTTTCTTCTTGCTTCGTCCATAAGATTAAGACACAGAACTGCACGATTTGTAATTTCCAATATCTGAAGCACAAGATTTAAATTTCTTTCTAATCTTGTAGCATCAGCAACAATTACAGTAACATCGGGTTGACCGAATAAAATAAAATCACGAGCAACTTCTTCATCTGTGCTCGTAGATAAAAGCGAATATGTTCCCGGAAGATCAACAAGTTTGAATCTTTTACTGTTATATTCAAATCCGCCTTCAGCGCGAGTAACAGTTTTGCCGGGCCAATTACCCGTATGCTGTCTTAAACCAGTAAGATAATTAAACACAGTGCTTTTTCCTGTGTTTGGATTACCAGCCAACGCAACAACAAAATCAAAACTGCTCATATCAATTCCAAGTTTCTTAAGATTGCCCATATTATGCACGGGACAATTAGCACAATTATTTAACTCTAAGCTGTTCATAAGTTATCAACCTTCTAAATAAATTCTATCTGCTTGTTGTTTACGCAATGCAACCGTTGTTCCTCTTACACGATATGCAACGGGATCGCCTGTAACGCTTTCAAGCTCAGCTTCTATTTTTGTTCCCGGAACAATTCCAAGATCCATCAATCTTCTTCTCTGCTGACCTCGTAAAGATTTTGCAATTCCAAGTATTGTTCCTTGTTCTCCAACTTTAAGTGAAGAAAGTGTTTTGTAATTTTCACTTATTTTTTTCTCAAGTTTTTTTATTCCAACCGTTATGTTTTTTGCAATTAATGGAGAAAGGACACATTCTTCACCATTTGCAACAAACTTAATTCTCTTATCCGAAACAGCTATCATTCTGATTTGCATTCCCGGATATAAACCTTCTGCGATAATTTGTGAATAAATTGCATAAGGTTCGTCTTCGATGTGAATAATATTTGCAAATTCACCGGGCTGCATTTCTGTTAACAATTTACCTTTTTTAATCGGCAGCTCGCCATTTTCCGATGGAATCGGATCACCGTGCGGATCGAAAACCGGATTACCAATCTGAGCAGCTAACAGATTTGCTTGCTCGGGAGTTAGCATATGTTCTATCTCTTCGGCTTTTTTATGCCATTCATTTTCAGAAATGCTTGTTTCATCAGCAAGATATTTTTCCCATAAACGATGAACACGGATTATACGCAATGCATAAGACCTGCCGTCAGGAGTTAAAACTAATTCATTCTTTTTTGCATCAACTAATCCAAGAGATTCAAGTTTGGAAATAATGTCTGTTGCATCATCAGCCGAGATTGAAAGATTACCTGCAACACCGTTTAAAGAGCAAACAACCTGATTATATTCGCAGTTATATAAATACTTTAATGCATCTTCTATTAATATTTTTTTACTAGCATTTTTAGATCTTTTAACTCTTGCTATGATTCCTTTGCCAGGATAGAATAAGAAAACAAGTATCAGTATTATTATTATACCTATTATTAAAAGAATTATTGGTTCATTCATTTCATTACCTATTTAATCTTTTCCACAAAAATATTTGATGCTACTTTTTTACTTAGGTTTACATCGTTTCCATTAATTTTAATCAAAATAGATCCATCAAATTCCAGTTTATCTTTAATTTTTATTTCTCTGCCAAGATTAATTCCGATTTTTGTAAGGTATGTTAAAAGATTTTTCACATCGTCATTTACGCGCACAACCTTTGCCGATTCATTTTTATTTAGTTCCGTTATCGCAATAACTGATTTTGAATCTTTTATTTTTCCTTTTTTATCCGGAATCGGATAGCCGTGTGGATCAACTTCAGGATAATCTAAAAATTCCTCCAGTAAATTAATTAACTCATCGGATGAAGAGTGTTCAAGCTTTTCAGCTTCATCGTGAATTTTATCCCAGCTCATACCAAGTGTTTTATATAAAAATACTTCCCATATGCGATGACGACGTAAAATATTCTTTGCATAAGATTCACCATCAGTAGTAAGCTTAATACTTTTATATTTTTTATAATCTATAAAACCATCCCGCGACAGTTTTTTTAACATATCCGTAACTGCAGCATTGGATATCTCTAATTTTTCAGCCAGCAGATTTGGTTTAACTTCACCCACATCATCAAGGTTTCTGAATATCGCTGTCAGATAGTCTTCCTGAGAAATATTTTCCATTTAAGTTTCTCTAATTATAATTTTAAGTGCGCTTAAATCTATTAAAGAATAAAATAAAAAACAAAGCCTAAAAGCGATACATTTAATAGAACTCAGATGGCGCAGATTTGGCAGATTTACGCAGATTTTCTTTCAGGGATTAATGTTATGTTTACTTCGTGAGCTTTGCTTTAAATTGTTTTTTTTGCTACAAAATGTTCAAAGAGCTTTCACAAAGCACCCGGTTTTCTCTATAATTACTTTTAAATGCTATGATTCAATTCCTCGTCTGGCAAGAATTCCCTCCTGATAGTAATGTTTTATTTCTTTCATTTCGGTTACGAGATCTGCTGCTTCGATTATGTTATCAGGGCAATATCTTCCGGTTAAAATCAATTCAATCTTCTCCGGTTTCATTTTCATAAATGTTAAAACTTCTTCATCAGTAAACAAACCAAAATGAATTGAAACCAATATCTCATCAAGAATAATCAAATCGAATTTATTGCTTAACATTTTTGCTCTTGCTTTTTCCAATCCCCTTTTTGCTTTATCTTTTTCAACAACATTTGGTAATTCCCTTCTGTAAACAAAATCATCTCCGACAAATTGTTCGATAGTTATCCATTCACTTAAATGTTTTAAACTTTCCAATTCATTATATGGATATTCTTTCATAAACTGAGCAATATATGTTTTAAGTCCGTATCCGGCTGCTCTAACTGCCTGTCCGATTGCTGCTGTGGATTTGCCCTTTCCATCGCCGGTATAAACCTGGATGAAACCTTTTTCAAGTTTGTTCATAATAGTTCCGTAAATTTTTCAGATAAGTTAATTTATTAAAAGGAATCTAATGTAAATGTTTTTCCTATATCGTCAATTACAAGTTCAACTTTATAATTTGCGATTGATTCATTAAGCCAGGTTAAAGGCTCATCAATCGGTTCGATGCCTTGTTTAAATGTTTTTGTATGTATTGGAATAAAATATTTTGCACCAATATGTTCATCTGCCATAATCAACGCTTCTTCAGGATTGCAATGATTCTTTTTCCATGGATTGTATGCTCCGATCGGCATAATTGCAATATCAATATTTTCATCTTTTAGCGGTTTAAATAATTCATGATAAGCTGTATCGCCTCCAAATAAGATCTTCTTCCTGTTCTTTTCAATTATCACTGCATTATAACTTCTCCATCCTGCATATAACCATTTGAGCGATCTTTTTCCCACGGATAACGCCAGCCAAAATGTTTTACTTCATTAGCTTTAAATTTTATTCCTTGCAATTCTGTTTCTTCGCCCCAATCAATTTCCTGCAACGATTTCCACTTTAGTTCAGCAATAACATCTGCAGTATTGTATGCAGTAACACAATCGATCTCATTTGAAAATTTATCCGTTATTGTAGAAAGTGATTCATAATCCATATGATCCATATGCGCATGTGAAAGAAGAATTATATCAGGCTTAGGTATTTCATCAATTGTTAAAGCGGGATGAGTAAATCTGCTTGGACCGAATGTCATTCCAAATATGCTTACTCCAATTCTTTCATAAAAAACCGGATCAGTTAAAATTGTTGTTCCAAAAAAGTTAATCAGAACTGTTGAGTGACCAATCCAGGCAATGTTAATTTCATTATCTTTCCATAAAGTCGGATCCGGTTTGTAATCACTAAAAACAGGTGGTTGTTTCCCTTGAACTTTTTCAGATATAAAAAGAAATCCTGCTGATATCAGTGATATATTTCTAATAAACCTTCTTCTGTTCATAATAACTTTTTTATCATAAAACTAAATTGAACAAATATTTCCATTAAAATAATACAAGTATTTTATCTGAATTAAAACTATTTTATCAGTGAACAAATTATAAATGAATTAATATGTTTGAAATAATACTTTTACTTGTTATTGCGAGTATTACCGGCGGTATCGGTCGTTCACTTACGGGATTTAAAAAAGGCGGCTGTATTATTTCAATTGTTGTGGGATTCATCGGCGCTTACATCGGAACTATACTTGCACGCCAATTCAATTTTCCTGATTTGTGGACAGTAAACATTCGTGGGATTGATTATCCGATTATCTGGTCAATTATCGGAGCAGTTGTTTTTACTGCAATATTAAGTTTAATCGTGCCTAAAAAGAATTGATTAAAAAACTTTTATCTTAATTTAAGCTTTTTAATCTGATTTACTATTTCCGGTAATATTTTTCCTGCTTCGCCAAAGAAAGATTCATCGCAACTGGATGATATTTCTGTTTCTTCGATATTTACTTCAACAATATAAGAACCTGCTTGCTTTGCAGCATAAACCAATCCGGCTGCAGGATAAACAACTGCAGAAGTTCCAACAACAAAAAACATATCCGATAAAACTGAAGCTTTTTCACCGCCGGAAAATTGGTCTTGTGGGAGATATTCTCCGAACCAAACAACATCAGGTCTGATCAAACCGCCACATTTACATTTTGGAACACCGCTGGAAAAATCAAGTTCTTCGTTATAGAAAGTTCTGCAATCAATGCAATAATTTCTTTCAATGTTACCATGCAACTCAAAAACATTTTTACTGCCTGCTCTTCGATGAAGGTTATCAATATTCTGAGTTACAACTGTTACTTCATCAAACAGATTCTGCATTTCTGATATGGCAATATGTCCTGCATTTGGTTTTGCTTCGTGAATAATTTTTTTACGATGATTATACCATTCCCAAACCATTTGTGGATTACGCATAAAGGCGTTAAAGTTTGCAAGCTCTTCAGGTTTAAGTTTATTCCATATTCCGTCTTTTCCGCGAAAAGTGGGAATACCTGACTCAGCAGAAATACCTGCACCCGTAAAGAAAACTATTTTCTTTGCTTCTGAAAGTTTATTTAAAAAAGTTTGATTGAAATTCATAACTGATTTTTCAGAATTAAATATTGTGAGTGCTTCAACATTGATTATTAACTAATTTGTCAAAGCACTCAATTAATTCCAACTCTTATTTGTTCTTAATTTTTTCATAAAGTTTTTTAGCATCAGCTAATACTATATCATCGTCTTCGTGTGCTTTCGGAGCTTTTTCAACTTTCTTTAAAGTATCTTTTGCTTTATCATATTCATCTTCTTCCACATAAGCTTTTGCTAATTCATACAAGAACATTCTGAAATTTGGTTTAAGTTTTACTGCTGTTTCTAAAAGCCTGACTGCTTCTTCTGTATCTCCCCATCCTAAGCCTAATGGTAATCTAACAAGATAAGCTTTTTCACAAACTTTAAGATGAGTTCTTCCAAAAACATAGTGTGCAAGTGCCTGAACATAATTTCCGCCATTGCCAAGTTGAATTGCTTTTTCACAATCTGCTTTAACATCTTTTACAGTTCCGATTGCAGAAAATACTCCTTCAAACAATGCAATTCTACCATTAGCAATTGCACGACGAACATAGGTAATTGATTGTCCCGGGGCAAGTTTAACAGACTTATCAGCATATTCTAAAGCTTTCTTATAAATTTTTTCCCGTTCATCTTTTTGTGCATCGGTTTTATCCGGCATCTTTTCACCTATATCAACATAGGCTCGACTTAGTCTCCATAATACTTCCCAATTATCAGGAGTAATTTTTTCAGCTTTCAAATATGTATCCAAAGCTCTTTGATTATCAAACTTTTCTACATATTCATCACCTTCTTTTATTAATTCATCTACAGATTGAGCAAAAGAAATTGAAACCCCGGTAAAAAAAAGTACGAGTAAAAAAACAAAGAATAGATTTTTTCTCATGATTATTCCTTTAAAATATTAATCAAATAGGGTTTGTTTAGAATCAACTGATTGGCTTTTAATGCCATGCGAATGAATATCTGTTCCGGCTAACGAAATAAACTTAGTCCAGCTTGTTCCTGATTTTATTTCATTATTAATAACATTTTTATAAGCATTAACTTTTGCACTTAGCTCATCAGCATGATAAAGTGTTATTGCTTCAAGCGTTTTAGGAACGACAGGAGATGCTTGTTCAAGCTTACCCTGATGACTAAGTATTAAATGTAAAAGATTATTTCTAAGGTTTTCCGGAAATTCGGGAATCTTGTTCATCTCTTCATTAACTATCATTGCTGAAATTACAATATGTCCGAGAAGTTTACCTCTCTCTGTGTATTCAAAAACGGGTTCGTAAGTAAGCTCTTCAATTTTTCCAAAGTCGTGCAGCATTGCGCCGCAGATCAGTAAATCACGATTAATTTCAGAATGGATATCACTCATTAAATCGCAAATCTTTATTATTTCCAAAGTATGTTCAAGCAATCCGCTAATATAGCCGTGATGCCACATTTTGCCGGCTGGAACAGTAACAAATTTTTCAAACCTTTCATCTGCAAAAATGTTTTTCATTAATTGATGAAGATTCTTATCAGATATCTTTTCTAACCTTGATAAAAATTCACCTTTCATTATTTTAAGATCGCGAGGTGATTTGGGCAGAAAATCCGTATTAGAAACATTATCGCTTTGCTTTGATAAACGGATCTTGTCAATTTTAATTTGTGCGCTTCCCTGATATTCATCCATTGAGCCATTAACTTTAACAATATCTCCAACAACTAATGAGTTCTTAATTGATTGAAATCCGGGAACATCATCCCAAAGGTTTGAAGGACAGCTAATAGTTTTATCACCAAGTTCGAGTGATAGATATTCCTTACCGCTTTTAGTTAATCTAATTTCACACTTTTTTACAAGTAAGAAATGATCAACTGAATCGCCTTTGTTTAAAGATGATAAATCAGATTGTTTAAGCATAATTATTTTTCAGCAAAATTTTAATTTATAATATCAGCTCTTCCAATAGAATAATAAGTAAACTTCATCTCGTTTAATTTATCCAAATCGTAAAGATTTCTTCCATCGAATATAACCGGAGTATTTAAAGACTTTTTAATTAATTCAAAATCCGGATTTCTGAATTCTTTCCATTCAGTAACAACAATTAAAGCATCTGCACCTTTTAATGTTTCTTCCGATCTTTCAGCATATTTAATTATATCACCAAGAACAGCTTTGGTTGTATTATTAGCCTCAGGATCGTAAGCTGTAACGGTTGCACCTGCAGCAAGCAAAAGTTTTATAAGATAATGCGCCGGCGCTTCACGAACATCATCGGTGTTTGGTTTAAATGCTAATCCCCACATTGCAAAATGTTTTCCTTTGATGTCGTCTTTATAATGTTTTAAAATTTTTCTAAAGAAATGTTTAACCTGCTCTGTGTTAACATCAATTACAGATTTTAAAATCTTAAAATCATAGTTATTTTCATTAGCAGTATTAACAAGTGCGTGAACATCCTTTGGAAAACAAGAACCGCCGTAACCAATACCGGGAAACAAATATCTTTTACCAATTCTCGAATCCGATCCAATACCTAATCTGACAAAATCAACCTGTGCACCTGTTAATTCACAAAGCCGGGCTATCTCATTCATAAAAGATATTTTCATTGCAATAAAAGAATTAGCAGCATACTTTGTCATTTCAGCAGATTTTTCATCCATAAAGTAAACCGGATTACCTGTGCGTAAAAATGGTTCGTAAAGCTGTTCCATTACTTTTTTAGTTTTATCATTGCTAGTGCCTATGATAACTCTTTCAGGCTTCATAAAATCTTCAACAGCAATTCCCTCTCTTAAAAACTCAGGATTTGAACAAACATCAAAATCATAATCCGGCGCGTGTTTCTTTACTGCATTACGAACTAAATCACTTGTACCAACGGGAACGGTACTTTTGTTCACAATTACTTTGAAACCAAGTTCGGGTTCTTGTTTAAATATTTGTCCGAGATCTTCAGCAACTTTCAGAACAAATTTAAGATCTGCAGCACCGTTACCGCCCTGAGGAGTTGGAAGACAAAGAAATATTACTTCCGACTTTCTAACAGCCTCAACTAAATTTGTTGTAAAGGATAATCTTTTTTTAACAATATTTCTTAAAAATAAAACCTCAAGTCCGGGCTCATAAATAGGTATCTGTCCTTCTTTCATAGTTTCAACTTTCTTTTCATCAATATCAACACAAACCACATTATTTCCTGTTTCAGCAAAGCCGGTTCCGGAAACCAATCCAACATATCCGGTTCCTATGATAGCAAGATTCATCTATATCACCTATAAAATTTTTTTTAATAAAACATGTTTCATTCAATTTATTAATTAAGCGCAATCGATATTTCCCTGTTGACAATCTTTAAATCCACAGGTTTGGAAATTACAGTTCTTACTCCAACATCATGATAAGTTTTTATTAAATTTTCATCACGACTATCAATCATTATTATTATCGGAGAATAAAATTTTTTATCACCGCGTAAAATCGATTTTACAAACTGCACACCATTCATAAGCGGTAAAT
Source organism: Bacteroidota bacterium (assembly GCA_022708025.1). Classification (GTDB taxonomy): domain Bacteria; phylum Bacteroidota; class Ignavibacteria; order Ignavibacteriales; family Ignavibacteriaceae; genus IGN3. The sequence continues at coordinate 26,747 of JAKIZM010000047.1, forward strand.
CGTGTGAAGATATAATCAACGAAGGATGCTGTTTTAACACAACATTTATTGCCTCGAAGCCATTATCAGCGCCTACGAATTTAAATGTAGAATAATTTTCTTTTATAATTTTTTCGATCTTAACAAAATCACTTTTATTATTTTCAACTAAAAGTATTGTGTTTTCTGAACTTGGTACAGTAAAATGAAACTCACTGCCGACTTTTTCTTTTGAGTAAAACCAGATCTGCCCCTTATGCCTTTCTATTATCTCTTTAACCAATGATAATCCGAGACCGGTACCTTTTTCTCCTTTTGTACCTCTGGTAGAAAACATTTTTTCAAATCTGAATATTCTGGATTGATATATTTCCGGAATGCCAACACCTTCGTCTTTAATTACAAACTCTACCAGATCATTATTAAATCTGTCTGCAGAAATACGGATTGTTTTACCTTCATCTGAAAATTTTACTGCATTACTTACAAGATTAGTAATAACCTGTATCATCAGCCTTTCATCAGCTTTTAAAAATAAAGACTCAGGTACGTTAACTCTGATATCAATATTCTTTCTCATTGCTGTACCGGTAAGGGCAGATATACAATTAAACACAAGACTTTGTGCCTGAACGCGCTGCGGATCAAGGTGCATTCTTCCGGTTTGCAGATTTGACCAATCAAGCAGATAATTTACCAGCCTCAACTGATTGCTTGAAGAATCGTTTATATAATTTAAATATTCCGCGCGCTCTGCCTCGGTTAAAGCTGCTTCGTTAAGAAGGATTTCTGTAAATCCCAATATACTCGAAAACGGCGCACGCAAATCGTGTGATAATATAGAAAGGAAATTATCTCTGGCTGTTATTTCCTCAGAAAGATTGTTAATGATCTCTCCATAATCATTTTCTGCTTTTTTAAACTCCGTAACATCAGTAATTAAGCCTTTTAAAATAATACCGCCATCCGCTGCTTCGGATTTAATTTGTTCCTTCAGCCAAACGATTTTACCATCTTTTCTTACATATCTGAAAAGTAATTTTAGATTGGATAGCTTTCCGGTTTCAATTTTATGAAGCCTTTTTTTTACATCCGAAATATCTTCCTGATAGACAAATTCTCTGCCAAGTGAATCTTTTTTAACAAGTTCAGAAGGTAAATATCCTGTAACCTTCTTTACTGAAGGAGAGTAGAATATTTCAAGCTCATCATCCTTTAAAGAAAGCAAATAATAAAACTGATTTTCAAATTCGGATGCAATATCACAAGGTGCCTTATCCTTGGGTTCGGTTAAAAGCTTTTTGTGCCTGATTCCGGCAAGAAATGCAGTTTTGTGCTTTACTGCTTTAGAATCTTTGATGTCTTTGTTCTTTTTTGAAAGCATTAAATCATATTTATTTCTTAGCATCTGAAATATAATAATTTGTTTGAATCTATAACACAAATACGATTATTCAAAAAAGCAGCTTTAAGCAGGGTTATTTTAATTTCATTATCTAATAATAAATTGCGGATCGGACTCACGAATTTTGTCTTCTGAGAGTTGGTGCAGAGTATTTAAGCAAATAAAATGCTGATTTTTATTATAATTATAACATTAAATGATAATTGTAAATTATAAAAATCATCTCTGAGTTTATCTGAGATATATCATCTTTTTGGTTGAAATATAATTACCGGCTCTTAACTGATAATAATAAACCCCACTTGGCAGCTTACTATTTGCGGTATAATCTACGGAATGATTTCCTGCTTCATAATATCCATTCACTATTGTCTCAAGCTCTCTGCCCAATACATCAAACAGTTTTATTGTCTGATAACTGCTAACAGGTGAACCCCAGCTGATTGTTGTAGTTGGATTAAAAGGATTGGGATAGTTTTGTAATAATGAAAATTCTTTGGGTAAAGCATCATTTTCTTCATCCATTGATGTTAGAACTTTAGTAAATGAATATGTTTTACTGTAAGCTCCGTAACCAAGTGTGTTGCAGGCTTTTACTTTCCAATAATATTTTTGATCAGCTAATAAACCTAACATCTGTAAAGAAGTATCCGTAATAAAAGTATCAACTGAAACTATAAATAATGAATCAGTAGAAAGAATTAACCTGTAACCAGATATATCAGGAAAATCTGTTGACCAAATGAAATTTACAGTATCAGAATTTACAACTGCTTTATCTTCGGGAAAAACTAAATCGGGAGGTGAAGGGAAAGCACCGCCACCATCAGTTGTATGAAGCAAATACCCACCTGCACTAGTACTGGTAGTTACTGCTGCCCAGCCAATTCGTCTTTCTATAACCTTAAAATCAGAAATCTGATAATTTCCCACTATAGTAAATTGATTGTTCAAGTTAATTCCACCATCAAGAGTTAAATTAATTTTATTTAATTCCATAATCCATCCCACACTATGGTCTATAAAAAAAACATCGGAAAAAGACTTACTAGTAAATGTTCCAGTATTATTCCAATTCAGCCCGCCGTTTGAGGTTCTGTAAACAGTCATATGACCAACACTCCAACCATAGTTTTCGTCAATAAAAAAAATAGCATATTGATAGAATCCGGAACTTTGCTGGAATACCCAAGACTGACCAGCATTGGAAGTATGATAAATTCCACCTCCGGAAAAAGGTGCAACATATTGCCAGGTACAATACCATCCTTTAATCTCATTAATAAATGTCAGATCAGAAATATGTTCTCCATTCCTTAAATTTGGTGTTACGGTGTTCCAACCATTACCACCATTGGTTGTGTGTAACATAATACCCTGATTATTTGATCCCCAGGTACCTGCAGCCCATACATTTTGAGAATTAATTACAGATAACATCGTCAACTGCATATTCGGTAAACTGTTCTGTAATATCCAGGTTTCTCCTCCATTTGTTGTATGAATTATTTTCCCTGAATCACCTACTGCCCAGCCGTTTAATAAATCTGCAAATCTTAGTTTTCTTATTACAGAAGTTATTCCTGTTGTCTGGGTAATCCAGTTTTTGCCTCCATCATAAGTCCTGATTATGGACCCCTTATTAGTTGCAGCCCAGCCATTTAATGAATCTACAAAGTCTATTGATGTATAGTTTAATCCGGCTACAGGATTGTTAAATGGATGTAATATCTCCCACTGAGAAAAAGCCAGATTGGAAAATAACAGAATTGAAAAGATGATATATTTCATTTTATCACCTGCATCTTTTTTACCTGAATAAAATTATCTGCAGTTAATTGATAATAATAAACTCCACTTGCTAAAGCTGAAGCATCGTATGAT
>JAKIZM010000048.1 GCA_022708025.1 Bacteroidota bacterium
ATAACAAATCAAACGTAGATGAATATAATAATACCGGTTACCTTGTGGATTGCTCGGGCATAGAAAGCGGAGATTACTTTCTGAGATTATTTACTACTGTTAGTGAAGATGGTAACTTGTTTATATCTGATTTCCAGCGGGATGATATTCACCTTGAAAAATCAAATTTAATAAAAAGGAACTTTAAGGGTGAAGGATTACCAACAACCTATGAGTTGGCACAAAATTATCCAAATCCATTTAATCCAAGCACAACTATTAAATACCAACTGCCAAAAGATGGAATTGTTACACTTAAGGTTTATGATATACTTGGTAGTGAAGTGGCAACATTAGTAAACGAACAAAAAACTGCTGGCAGATATGAAGTAAGCTTTAATGCATCACAACTTGCAAGCGGTGTTTACATCTATAGATTACAATCCGGCGAATACGTTTCTTCCAAGAAGATGATGCTGCTCAAGTAAAATGTTACTTTAACAAACCCAACTTCTTAAAGAGGTTGGGTTTGTTTTATTAAACTTAAATAAAAATTATTTCTTAAATCCTGACCAAACAAGAGTTCGGTCACTACAATATCTTACTACAACAGCCTGCTGATTTTTATAATTGTTTATGATCTTAACTGATCTTATTAAATCAGTTTGATCAGCGTTCCATTATAAAAATATCAGATTCTGAAATCAGTTTTGAATGACTGCCCATTACTCCACCTTTCCAACACTCCAATACTCCAATAAAAGAACTTACTTTTTTCCGGTATGTCCAAATCCGCCTTCACCACGGTGAGATGAATTTAAATTTTTTACTTCTTCTATTTTTGCGGTATAGACTTTTGAAACGATCAATTGTGCAATTCTATCGCCGCGTGAGATCTTAAAATTTTCTTTTCCAAAATTCATAACTATTATTTTTACTTCACCGCGATAATCAGAATCAATTGTACCGGGAGAATTTAATATTCCGATACTATGATTTGCAGCCAATCCGCTTCTAGGTCTTACCTGTATTTCATAACCAACCGGAATTTCTACAGAAAGATTTGTTGGTATAAGTTCAACTTTTCCCGGTTCAAGAATTATATCCTCTTTAATTGCAGCTCTGATATCCATTCCTGCACTTCCGGCAGTAGCATAATGCGGCAATTCAACATCAGCAAATTGATCACTTAATCTTTTTACTTTAATTTTTATTTCATCAGACATTTATCTACGCAGTAATTTTGATTTAATAAGGTTCAGCTCATTCTTTTCAATTACATTCATCAGCAAATATGAAAAGAAAATCAGGGCAAGAACTATTTTATAATAAATATTTAAGAATCCGCTATACATTAATAAGTAATACACAATTGCAATAAAAGTTACAGCTATTGCAATTTTTGTCAGCTTGTAATAATCATAATTAATATGATAATACTTCTGAGTAACAATATAATATCCCAGAGCCATTACAACATAACTTAACAATGTAGCAAAAGCCGCACCAAGTATGCTTAGATAAGGAATAAGCAAATAGTTTGCTGCAATATTTGTTACGGCTCCAAGTCCTGCCACAATAGGCGCATAAATTGTTTTCTCTTCAATAAAAATTCCGGCAGAAAAAACCACATAAAATCCGTTGAATAAATATCCGAGCAGAATAACCGGAACTATATATAATCCGCCCCAGAAATTCTTACCGATTAATGAAAAGCCGCCAAGATTTGCTTTTGCTATATCTTCAATAAAAAGTGAAAGCACAACCAGCAACACAGATCCAGCCAGCGTAAAATAAGTCATAACTTTTGAAAACATTTCTTTTGCATTTGCTTCCCTGGCATTATTAAGAAAAAATGGCTGCCAGGCAAATTGAAACATATTTACAAACAACATCATAAAAATTCCAAGCCGGTAACTTGCTTTATAAATTGCAACAGTTTTTGTATCAGTCAGTTTTTGCATTATCGGAACATCAACAACCTGAACAAGCATAACCGCAAAACCGGCAGGTAAATATGGCAAACCAAATTTTAATAATCTTTTAAAAAGCTGAGTATGAAAACTGAATCTGAAATTTGAAATAATAATTGGAAGCACTAACAACCAGGTTACAAAAGTTGCAATAAGATTACTGACAAACACTGCCTCAATTCCCCATTTCATTTTAACTATCAGGAAGACGTTCAAACCAATATTTAACAGAATATTTGCTACACGAAGGGCAGAAAATAATTTTGCTTTTCTATCAAGTCTTAATTTCAAAAACGGAATTACTGAATTTGCATCAAAAAACATTATCAATGCTGAAAGAACAATCAGATAATTTTGTGAAGGATCAATCTCGATAAATACGGCAATAGGATTTTTTAATAGTATAAAGACACTGAGAAAAATTACTGATGTAAAGAAAATACTTATGTAAGGAGTGGAAAAGTTATCTTTATCATCACCAATCTCTTTAAATGCAGCATACTTTAAATAAGCAGAATCCATTCCATATATAAAAAGTATGTTAAAAATCGCGATGTAGGAATACAGAACATTAATTACTCCGTAATCAGCAGGAAGGAAAATATTAGTATAAAACGGTACGAGTAAAAAATTAAGAAACCTGCCAAGCATCGTGCTGATGCCGTAAATGGCAGTGTCCTTCGTTAACTCTTTCAGTTTATCTTTCATCGGTAAATTATTTTAGAAAGATCCCTAAAGAAAAATCAGACTTTTTAACATCTATTAATAATTCAAAAAAGTTTATCTCTGATTCAATTCTGATCTTAATCATAATACTTCTTAATAGCATCTATAAAAAACTTTGGTGCACGCGTAGGACGGTTTGCCTTTGCATCAAGAAAAGCTAGTTCAACATATCCTTCACAAATTACAACATCTCTTTCTTTTACTTTTATAATATGATCAATATGCACTTTAACTGCAGGCAATTTTTCAACCCACGTTTCAATTAAAAGAAGTTCATCATAATAAGCCGGCTGAATAAAATGAATTTTAGTTTCAATAACAGGCATATGATATCCGTTTTTTTCAATTGCATCGTAAGGCAGACCAACTTCCCTCATCATTTCAGTTCTGCCAACTTCAAAGTATTCAAAAAATTTTCCGTTATATACAAACTTCATTTGGTCTGTATCTGCATATCTAACTCTTAATTCGGTATAGTGTTTCAGCATATTAAATTGAAATAATAGATTTTCTAAATTGTAAATTATGGTTTATCAAAAGGGTGTCTTTATGTATTGATTGATTTTTCAAATTAAACAGAAGAAAAGTAATTCTGTTCAATGCCACACTTTGACTATGCTAAGTGTAACAAAAAAATTGTGCAAACTTATTAAAATTAAAGACTGCTAAACTAAATTCTATTCAATGAATACACCCATCTTTCCAAATTTGTCAATTCTGCTGTCAATTAATTTATCAGTTTTAATCTTAATTAAGTTATCAAGCTCTTCAACCAAAGCAGCTTTTAATGTATCAGCAGCTTCTTTATGATTTTTATGCGCACCGCCTAATGGCTCTTTTATTATTCTATCAATAATCCCCTGTTCCAATAAATCAGGAGCAGTTAGTTTCAATGCTTCAGCGGCTTGTTCCTTATAATCCCAGCTTCTCCATAAAATCTGTGAACAGGATTCCGGACTTATAACAGAGTACCAGCAATTTTCCAACATCAGAATTCTATCACCGACACCAATGCCCAAAGCTCCGCCGCTTGCACCTTCACCAATTATCACCACAACAATCGGAACTCTCAGTTTACTCATTTCAAAAAGATTACGTGCAATTGCTTCTGCCTGTCCGCGCTCTTCAGCCTCAAGTCCCGGAAAAGCACCGGGTGTATCAATCAATGTTATTACCGGACGGTTAAATTTTTCAGCAAGCTTCATCAATCGAAGTGCTTTTCTATAGCCTTCAGGATTCATCATACCAAAGTTTCTGTAAAGATTAGTTTTGGTATCGCGTCCTTTTTGCTGTCCTAAAATTACAACTTTGTGATGATCAATTTGTGCAAGTCCGCCAACGATTGCTTTATCGTCTCTGAACGATCTATCACCATGGAGTTCAACAAAATTTTCAGTCATTGCATAAATGTAATCAAGTGTATAAGGTCTTTCGGGATGACGAGCTAATTGAACACGCTGCCATCTTGTAAGATTGCCATACAATTCTTCTTTCAGTTGTCTTACTTTTTCTTCGAGCCTTATTATATCGTGTTCGATATCAAGGTTCTCAGAGAATTTTTTCATCTCTTCAAGTTTAGTTTCCAATTCAAAGATTGGTTTTTCAAAATCTAATATTGTCTTTGCCATCTTTTATTTTTTGCTCCACATTTTATTTAATGATTTAGCAAGAATCTCCAGATCGAGCCAGATGTTTTGATTTTTTGCGTAATAAAAATTCAATTTTTCAATATCATCAGAATTTTCAGTATCAATATACCAATATCCTGTTAAACCTGTTTTGCCTAAAAAACTCTCAGTTTGTAACGTGCCTTCTTTGGGACCAACCAGACTTAACTGACCAATAAATACTTTTGGAAATCCCATTATAAATTTTGTAAAATCAGATTGTTTGTTTATCAGTTTACTCTTAAAAAATATAAAGGGATATATAAAAATCAAAGAAGGAATAACAATTGAGTAATCAAGAATTGTTTTTATAAACTTTTGCTGCGGCAGAGCAATGTTATAATTAAGTTCAATCACAGGCATATCATCAAGCATAGTAACTGCAGTTTTACCAACAATAAAATCGAGATTACTGCCAACAATTTTAAATTCCACATTTTCACCGGAACACTTTGCCACTATTTCCATCATTTTGTTATAGGCTATCTCGCCTGAAGAAAAAATAACCTCATTTATTTTATATTCTTTAATAATTCTTTTTATGTTCTGATCAGTTCCAATTACTTCAAACGATTCTATCTGATGTCCGATATTTTTATTTGAAAAATCTATAAGTCCGACAACATTTCTTAAATCAGTTTTTTTCTTTTTAATTTTCTTTGCTATCAGTATCGATGTTTCATTTATTCCTACAATCAGTGTCCGGTGTTTTTTATAAAGATCATCAATCAGTTTTTTATTAAAAACAATTTTAACAACTATTCTCCATAATGATAATATTACAAACAAAAAGAAATATGTTATTAAAACTATCGCTCTGCTAAATGCATACTCTTTAAAGAAAAATGTCAGCGAAGTTAAAATCGGAAGGCTTATCAATGTTGTAACAAGAGTTTTTGAAACTGAAAGCCTGTCTTTTTTATAATTACCAACTGCAAATGATACTATAATCTGAATTAGTGCGGGAACAGTATATACTACCGGAATCGCAAATCCGGGAAATCCGCTCCAATCACCGATATCAAGATATATTTTTTCTGCTGCTAACAAGCATAAATCAAATAAAATAAAATCAATTATTACGGAAAGAAGAATTAATTTTCTTGCCGCAATAAATGCAATAAAACTCCTTACTGCAATTGCACTTCTTAAAATCAAACCAACAAGAAAAGAGCTTGATAAATGTTTTTTTACAAACAAGTGCATTGCATTATAAAAAACTTTTGTTTCATCAAAGCTGCTGCGCTTTGCACTTTCTCCTTTATAATGTATTATTTGTGTTGAATGAACATAAAAAACATTATAGCCGGCTTTTTGAATCCGGTAACACAAATCAAGATCTTCACCATACATAAAAAACTGCTCATCAAATCCGCCAACTTTTTCATAAACTTCTCTTTTCATCATCATAAACGAACCTGATATCGCATCAACTTCATAAGTCTGATTTTCATCAAGATAGGTAAGATTATACCGTGCAAAGATTTTACTGTTCGGAAAAAGAGTACTCAAGCCCGTAACTTTTGTAAATGATGTCCACGGACCGGGAAAGCTTCTTCTGCAGGCAAGCTGTAATGTTCCATCAGGATTTAAGATTTTACATCCTGCTAATCCAACGCTATCGTTTGATTCAAAAAACTGAATCATTTTTTCAAATGTGTCCTCAGCAACTATTGTATCGGGATTTATAAGAAGTATATATTTACCTTTCGCTTGCTTAAGTCCGATATTATTAGCCTTGCCAAAACCAAGATTGATTTTATTTGCAATTAAATTAATCTGAGGAAATTTATCTTTAATAAACTCAACACTTCCATCATCGGATGCATTATCTATTATTATAATTTCTGTGGTAAGATTTAAAGAGGCTTTTTCAATTGAGTGAATTAAATTCTGTAAAAACTCTTTTACATTATAATTAACTATTATAATAGAAAGGTCCAATTAGCTTATCCTTATAATAATCTGAAAATTTGACGTAATCTTAATTTCCAAACCATTACAACAGCTTCACGCACAATTTTTTTAGACATCTTGGATTTACCTTTTATACGATCAACAAAAACAATTGGTATCTCTTTGATTTTAAAACCCTTTTTATATGCTTTAAAAGTCATCTCAATCTGGAATGAATATCCGTTAGATTTAACTTTATCAAGATTGATTGATTCCAGAACTTTTCTTCTGAAACATTTAAATCCACCCGTAGCATCTCTGATAGGCATTCCGGTAATAACTCTTGTATAAACACTTGCAAAAAAGCTAAGCAGCAATCTTCTCATAGGCCAGTTAAGTACACGTATTCCGTGTATATAACGGCTTCCAAGAACAAGATCACAGTCATTAATTTCAATTAGAAAGTTCTTTATTTCATTCGGATCGTGTGAAAAGTCCGCATCCATTTCAAATATAAAATCGTATCCTTTATCCAGCGCATATTTAAATCCGGCAATATAAGCTGTGCCCAATCCCATTTTCTTTTCCCTTTTTATAAGATGAAGCCTCTGATTTTTTTTCATTTCCTCTTCAATGAACTTTCCAGTTCCATCAGGTGAGGCATCATCAACTATCAATACATCAATGCTATCATCTTGAGAAAGAATTTCGGGGATAAGCTTTGGTACATTTTCAAGCTCGTTGTATGTTGGGATTATTACCAGAGATTTATATTCAACCATTGTAAAATTATAGTGATATAAGTATTTGAATCTTTAAAAGTCATATATAGTCAATAAGTTATTCTTTGCTTTTACTATTAGATTTTTAACTAAATGCATTTATTTTACTATTTAACTTAACACTAAAATTGATTTTTTTCAGCAAAATATTTTTACTTTCTGTTATCAGCGACATCGAGCGCAAACAATGATAATCAGTCATAATGCCCTTTTGCAAACAAGACAACATAAACTGTTCTAAGCAAAATTTTAAAGTCCATTCTCAAAGACATATTTTCAATATAAAAGAGATCATATTTTAATTTTATTTTAACATCTTCAATTGATTCATCATACTTATGCTTAATTTGTGCCCAGCCTGTAACACCGGGGCGAACTTTTAATCTTCTTCTGTAATATGGAATTTCCTGTGAAAGTTTTTCAACAAAATATGCTCTTTCCGGTCTTGGACCAACTAAACTCATTTCTCCTTTAAGAACATTAAACATCTGAGGGATTTCATCTATTCTTACTTTCCTAACAAACTTTCCCATTCTTGTAACACGCGGATCATCCTTTTTTGACCAAACCGGACCGGTATATTTTTCAGCATCCTGAATCATTGAACGAAATTTTATTACATTAAATGGTTTTCCGTTTTGTCCAAGACGTTCTTGTTTAAAAAATACAGGTCCTTTGCTGTCAATCTTAATTGCAACAGCAGTTAAAAGTGTAATTGGTGAAGATAGTACTAAAATCAAAAAAGAGATAAAAATATCCATAAGACGTTTTAATTTTTTCTCCCATTCAGGCATCAGCTCAGGCATTATATCAATCAGCGGCATTCCATAAATCTGGCTTGTACGAGCCTGTCCGCTTAATATTTCATAAAGATCCGGTACTATTTTTAGATTAACACCTCTTCCCTCAGTTTTTGTTATAACATCTACCAAAACATCGTGATCCTCTTTTTCCAAAGCAATAATTATCTCTTTAACATCATACTTATTCATTATTTCAACCAGTTGATCAGTTGTATTTTCAACTTTAATATCCTTATAATCTTTACCGATATTTTCATTATTAACTGCAACGAAAGCTTTAATATCAATTCCCAATGCCGGTGCAGTAAGAACAGAATCAAGAACTTCTTTTGCTTTTGAATTAAATCCAATGATTAAACCATTTCTTCGTCCAATACCTTTTATTAAAAGATTTCTCTGAACACTTCGTATAATAATTCTGCCGGAACCAACGAATAAAAGGAACAATCCCCAATAAATAAAAATAAGTATTCTGGTTGCTGTAGCAACATTATGCATATAATCATCTATAAAGATCAGGAAAAAGAGTAAAAAGACTCCAAAGAAAGAAGCTTTAAATAATGTAGATATTTCATCAAAACGAGATGATGCAAACCAGGTGCGATACATTCCCACAAAAGTAAAAATGATAAGCCAGTAAAAATAAATAACTAGCATCGGCAGAATAAATTCAGGAGCGATAATCAATACAAACCAGCCTGTTTGCAATCGGATGTAACTATAAACTAACCAGGCAAGATTAATCGTTATAAAATCCGTAAGAAGGAGTAATATTTTTTCTTTTGATTTTGACAATTTTAGATTTTCTTTTGTTGAAATAATTCAGACAATGAGATAATCAGAACAATTTCAACGATTTCTAAATATCTGAAACTCAATAATAAAAATTAACATATATTTATTTCTTTAACTTCGTAAATATAAATACTTATAATAATAAAGATTAAAATATTTTGGATAATTATTACAGTGCAAAAATGATTATTTATTTTTAGGGAAGATATAACCCTCTGCCCCATAAGGACCATTGATATAATTGTGAAGACTTCCCATTTATAAAAAATTGAAAAGAGTATATCTGTTTTCATAGATTACATAGCTAAGGTACACACTGGATATTTTATAAATAAAGGATCAATTGAATTTTACCTGTGAGTTTAGAACCAACTGAGTTTACCAAGCAAACAAGAAAATTATTATCTTAATTAAAAAATACAACTATTTCGAGGTTAGAACTATACGAAAGCTCGCCACATTATACGCAATTACTGGTCTAACATTCTTTAGACAAAAATAATTTTATGTTAACATATATTACTTACACGATTCAACTATTCTTTTTTCATTAATGAAATTTCAACAAAGTTCTAATTTATACCGTACTATGGATTACTTATTTTGATTAGAAAGCATTAAAATTTAACAGGATAAGTTTGATTTTATAAAATTTCAAAATTCGGATTATAAAATATTTATCTTGGATATGACACTATTTTCCATAAATGAAAATATTGGATCGTTTAAGAAAAGAAGTTACAACATCGAAAGGAGTTTATAAAAATGCTCGTAGTTAATAAATTAAATTTAATGTAAGCTAAATGTCAACTGCAATTTACTCCAATTCTATCCTAATAGTTTTTCATAAAGCTGGTATGTTCTTTTTATCATTTTTTCAGAAGTAAAATCTGAAAACGCCTTTTCTTTTCCTTCCTTACCAAACCTTAGACGTAAATTATCATCTTTGATTATTTTATTAATTGCATCGGCAAGAGCTCCAGAATCACTGGGCGGAACAACAAGTCCGGTAATATTATTTTCATTTAAGTATGAAGTCCCTGTTCCTAGTTCAGTACAAACTAAGGGCTTACCACAAGCCATTGCTTCAATCTGAACAATTCCGTAAGCCTCTGTCTGATTAACTGATGGTAAAATAAATATATCACAAGATTTAAAATAATTGTGCAAAGTTTCCTCATCAACTTCATTTATAACTTTTATCCTCTGTTCTAACTTCAGTTTGTTAATCCTGTTCCTCAATTCTTTCTCTAATGGTCCCGATCCCAATATCACCAATACTGCATTGTGTACTTGCTGCATAGCATCAATTAAAAATTCAATACCTTTATAGTGAACAAGGCGCCCTACAAATAATAATTTAGCATCAGTTTTATGTTCAAATAATTCATCAAAAAGATTATTGGTTACTAATGGCGTTTTTGCCCAATCGATATTTATGCCTATTGGAATTACTTCACACTTATCTTTATAATAGGATAAGAAATCTGAGTTATTTATTAAATGTGGATTACTTACAATAACTCGATCAACTTTCTTCAGGAAAGAATGAATAAATCTGCTATAAACAGGAAGGGCCCATTTTTGTCTTGTTATATCACAATGCCAGGATGCGACTATCTTAGTAAATTTTTTTCTTAATCCGGGGAAAAACTCCGTTGTAAGATCAGCCAGTGGAAAAGGTTCATGAATATGCAGTATATCTCCCTTAAATTTTAATAGGTGCCAAAAATAAGTCGGACTTAGGGGCAGTGAAGAAAAAAATCCCCAGGTTGGTGAATACCTTACAGAAACCCCATTAATTACCTTATCTATTTTCTTGAATTTTGAAATATGATTACAAACTAAAACTTTCACATCAGAACTATATTTACTCGCAAATCCTTCAGAAAGAGTTGTTATCGTTGTTTCAATCCCACCAACTTTGGGATAGTATGCCTTATTTGTTTGAACTATTCTCATTCAACTTCAAATTTTTGCAAAAATTGTCTGCTTTATTTATAAATGTAGAAATTAAACGTTTGTCTTATTTAACAAATCACGACATTGAACTAAAAATATTTATTAATCCATTTATGTGATCTTCCGGTGTAAACTTTTTTGCATGATGTATAGCTTTTTCCTTCATCTCGTTATAATAGGTTTGATTATTTAATAATTTTATTATACTGTTCGCAAAAAATTCATAATCATCTGCATTTCCCATTACTCCCCCCTCACCAATTACTTCTGGTAATGATGAATTGTTAGATGTTATGACAGGAACTCCACATTTCATAGCTTCTAGTGGGGGAAAACCAAAGCCTTCATAAAAAGTCGGGAAAAAAAATATTTTTGCTAAATTATAAAGAATTACTAAATCGCTATCACTTTCAACATTTTGCAGCACTATAATTCTTTTTTTTCTCTTTTCAATTTCAGGTTTAATTTTAATATAACCAAATCCTTCCTTCCCAACTAGAACAAACTTAATGTCAATTCCCTTCGACTCTAAAATGTCAGACACCTTTAAGATACCCCATAGATTTTTTCTTTCTTCCAGAACACTCACAAACAAAATATATTTCTCTGGAATTTTGTATTTATTTAAAAATTCTAACTTATCTTTTTCCGAAATTGTAATAGTTCTAAAAATATCATCAGCCCAATGATGTACATAACTAATTTTATTCGCTGGTATCTTATAATATTTTATAATATCCAACATAGCAGAATTTGAAATAGTAATTATTCTATCACTTCTTTTAATTGAAAGGGGTACAAGGATATCAATATATTTTCTGTAATGAAAAGTATAATATTCTTTACAGACTTTTGTTAGAACATCATGTATAGCAATTACATTTTTCCAATTACCCCTTCTAAATGGAACAAATATATATGGAGAAAAAAAAATTTCAATATTTAATTCTGATATTAAACCGGGTAATCTAAAGTTCAGCCAATAATGCTCGTACACTTGGCGTGGTAATTTACTTTTTTTAATTGGCACATAGTTGTATAAAACATTATCCCTTGGTAAATCTTCATATTGAAATATGAAATACTTATTATCTTTATCAATCTTAGATAAATATTTCAATAAATTATCGATGTACCTTGCGGTTCCTCTTAAGGGTGTACTTAATAACCGTGCATCCACTCCAATATTCATTTTTCAAGTATTAGAATTGCTTTTAATTAATTTTTTGAAATAAAATTTTTTATTTTTATTAGATTGTCTTCGCTATACAGAATCATATAGAAATTTTCTTTTCTCAGTTATCAGGAAGGACTGATCTAATGGATGAAAAATTATAATCGTTTAATAATTTAACAAATTTAGATTCGGTCTTATTCAGGTTCAGATAATGTCTGAACTTATATTGAAAATTAACATTTTTAACCCTTGGTTGTTCCGGATCAAATTCCCATGGATGAATATAGAAAATATACATACCCTTATTTCTTAGAATATTATTAATCCCTTTTCTAAAAATTGCATAAGGTATAAATCTAAAGTAAAACCCACCAGCCCAAGGCAACTTAATTCCATTTACATCAATATTAGATAACATTACCTGATAAAAGTTATCTTTCAATTTGAAGATATTAGTTGATGGTACCTGATAGTCTCTAAGCTTTCCATATCTACCTTGTGCAACTGTTAAAAATAAACTTGAATCGTACTTAAAGCCCAAAGATATTAAAATATCAACTGACCAATCAGTAATGGAAAAGTTGGGTGCACGATAACCAATTATTCTTTCTCCGATTATATCTTCTAATAATTGTTTTGTTTTTCCTGCATCTTCTCTAAATTTTTCCGGACTCAAGGAATATACCAAATCATGATTATAACCATGACAGGCAATCTCATGTCCTTGAGAGTGAATTTTTTTTACTAGTTTAGGAAATCGTTCAGCTATCCAACCAAGGATAAAAAAAGTAGCTGATGAGTTATACTTATCTAATTTTTCAAGAATTAAGTTAATGTTTCTTTCTACCCTTGATGTTCTAGTTTCCCACGAATCACGACTGATGGCTTGTTTTAAGTTATCTACGTGAAACCAATCTTCAACATCAACACTCAACAAAGTTTTCATCTTAATTTTAGTCCTTTTGCTCGAAATCTATTCACATCCTCTTTTGTCGGGAATGTATTGTAAGTAGCAATTTTTTTATCATTAGTCTTGAGTTGAAAGTCTCCTTTATTTAATAAATCCATTGCATTAAAAAAGGTTTGCACGCTCATTTTTTTTGTTCTTATTATTAAAGAATCCAATGTTTCTTTTGGATCCAATTCAAATTCCTGTTGTAAAAGAATTTCCCCATCGTCAAGTTCTGAATTCATACGATGAATAGAAATAGCACTTTCCGGGTTAGTATCAAAATTATATAATGACCAGAAATTTGGCATCATACCACGATTCTTTGGAAGTTTAGCAGTATGAATGTTATAACAACCTAGTTTGGGCAGCATTAATAAATCTTCTTTAAAAATCTGACTTGCAGCTATCGAAAAGATTACGTCTAAATCCAAAGACTTCAAAAATGCCAATGAACTTTCACTGTTAATATTTTTTAATTCAAAAATTTTAATTCTATTTTTTAATAACAGGTGTTCAACAGAAAAAGTTCCCGGGAAATTGCCATTAAAAATTTTTATAGAAAGAAAGTTGAATATCTTAAAAAAGACATATTTAAAACCTATTATTGTAAAATTCCAGTACCCATAAAAATCAAGCATTTGCTTAACGAGTTCCTTTTTGGATTTTTTACCCAGCGGGGGTTGAATTATTACTCCTTTTAAATCAAATTTTTCGCTCAAATTAAATTTCAGCAACTCTTTAAAAAAGACTAAAACATAAAAAGGATCATCTTGAGTTACTAGTATAAGTTTTAACATTTTAATTATTTACTCTATAATAAAATTGACTGTTTATTTAGTTTTTAAATTAGCTTTATTTACTTCTCCCATATTTCCATTAAAAAAATCAAAGAAGGCTCTTCTGACTAAAGCAATGTTATTTGTCTTATAGCTAAAAATCCAAGTAATTGACTTAATCAACATAGTAGTGAATATGTAAATAAATGCAACAAAATATGTATTAGAAAAATTTTTTTTTGAAAAGTAAAGCCTATTTCTTGTTACATAATATAATGGCAGACCGGACAAATTTCCTTTTGTTGAATTACTTACTTTATGATATATCTTAGATTTGTATGCAACATAAATTTTATATCCTGCATCCAACGTTCTTTTGCATAAATCAGTATCTTCAACGTACAAAAAATAGTTTATATCAAATAATCCGATTTTATCAATCACTTCTCTTTTAATCAGCATACAACAGCCAGATACAAATGTAACACTCTTATATTCTGTTTCTATCTTTTTTTCATAACGTTCAGAGTAAGCAAATCCCGAACCACGAAATCTGCTGATTTTTCCCCCCTCACTCCAGATTTTTTTAGGCTCATTATAATAGTTGATCCTGGGTGCTGCTATTCCTGCATTTTTATATTTGTCAAAAACTCCTAATAAATAATCAATAAAATCTGATTCAACTGTTGTGTCATTATTCAATAACAAAAAATAATCCGGATTACTATTCATCGCATATTCGATACCAAGATTATTTCCACCTGTAAACCCAAGATTTTTCTCGCTTCTAATTAATTTAATTTCAGGGAATTTATTCTTTAATTCTAAATAATCATCCTGTTCAGATCCATTATCAACAACTAATATATCATAACTAACATTCTTAATATTTTCTATAGAATTAATACATTCTATCGTATCCTTTGCACCATTCCAGTTTAGAATTATAATAGTAATCTTCAAGCTCATAATATATTATTACAATAATCCAATATCTTTTTTGAATTTGTGTCTGCTGAAAACATTTTTTTTGCTTTCAAATAGCCATTTTCTCCAATAGTCTGATTTAGTTGCTCATTTTCTAACAACATTTTTATTGAATCAGCTAACTCTTCAGGTTCATTTTTTTTCACAATAATTCCATCAAATCCATGATCAATTAAATTTTTTGAGTGTAAAATATCAGTAGCAATAACAGCTTTTCTTTGTGCCCAAGCTTCAATTATTGGTCTACTGAAATGTGTAATTATGGAACTAGAAATTACTATGTCTGAAACAGCAATTAATTCTTTAATATTTCTAATATCGTCCAATACTTCTACATACGGTTGAATATTAGGTTTATTAAGATATTCATTACACATATTATAATAGGAATAAACACTTTGAATATTTGGATCATTAAATATTTTTCCGGCAATAATAAATTTTACATTCTTAATAATAGGATTTATATATTCAATTGACTTAATAAAAACAATTGATCCCTTGATAAAGCTAATTCCTCCTAAAAACGTTACTACCTTTGTTGCATCAGAAATATTAAAGTTATTTTTTATTACTTGAATATTATCTGGACATATAAAATCTGCCTCTTCTAAAAATTCGGGAATGACTTTAATATTCGTTTTGTTTTCAAATGAATTACAGATTTGCTTTGCTTCAACCTCAGTAATAGCAAAGCTGTAAGTCGGAATAAATTTTATAGCTTTTTTTAATAAAAATATTCTAAGATTAAATTCTTGATCAATAAATAAGCTTCTAATGTGCAATAGAATCGGTACTGATTTTAATTTTGGATAAAGCCCAAAATGAATTGTTACATATTCGTTTAAATAAATAATATCAGGTTTAATACTATTGGTAATTTTAATTGAGAGAATTATGCCATTAAAAAAAAATATAGTGTCTTTAATTAAATTTTTTAACCAGTTTTTAGAGAATAAGCTAGTCTTATCAGAAATGTGTAGTGATAAGGTAATAGATTTGAAAGGAGATTGACTGTATGGAATTATTATAGCACCACAAGAAATGAGAAATTTAGTTTTCGACTCATTACCCTTTGTTAATACATAAACAATGTAATCATTCTTAATAAAGTCTTTTATTAAATAACACATACTGATAACAGATCCGGAAAGATTAAAATCATGATCAACAAACAATATTTTTTTATTTTTTCCCATAATTAAAAATGAGATTCCATAATTTCCCGATGCGTGAAAAAAACGGAAATAAGCCGAAATATCTTTTAAATAGAAACCAATAAATTTTTATCGAGAATTCCGAATTATTTCTTTTCAACACTTTGTAAATCTCTATAGCCTGCTTTTTTCTGAATTTTAATGTTTTAGTATCACTATATGTACGGTAATAGCTTAAATTTTTATTTAAATAACCAGCTGTTTTTGATTTAGTGAACTTTAAGAAAATATCATAATCCATAACTAAATTTAATGATTCATCAACTCCACCAAATTTAAGAAAAGCCTCTCTTCTCCAAAAAAAACTTGGTTGTCTTATTAAGTCAGGGTTTATTAACAATGATTTATAATTTAAAGAGTCACCTGATATTTTAAATAAGATATTACTATTCTTATCGACATAAGTGATATCTCCATATAAAAAATCACAGTCCGGATTAATCGTAAAATACTCTGCAACCGATAAAAAGATATTATTTTCATAATAGTCATCTGAATTGAGCCAAGCAAAAATATCACCTGTAGCCAAATACAGTCCTTTATTAATTGCATTACTCTGTCCCTTATCTTTTTCAGAAATCCATCTCAGATGTTTATATTTATTTAATATTTCAATCGTCTTATCTTCCGATGCACCGTCTATAATAATATGTTCATAATTATTATAGTCTTGATTAAGAACAGATTTAATCGTCTGTTCAATGTATTCACCTTGATTTAAACTCGGTGTTACTATTGATATTTTTAATTTATTTGTTTCACTCATTGATAATTAACTAGACTTAAAATCAGTCATTAAGCCTTTAAATTGATGAAAGTATTTCTTTAACTCTTTTTTGAATATGATAAAACTAAGCACTGAGAGCATCGTTACAAGAATATAAATATTTATTCTAAATATATAATTGAAAAAAATGACAAATAATATAGAAGAAAATAAGTAAAATAATTTCTGAGCATTAATTTGAACTAAATAATGAGATAATTTTATTTCTGTTTGTCTCTTTAATAAATAAATCATAAGCAGATTATTAATTAATACAGCAAAAAAGTATCCTATAAGTCCTAAATACGTATGAAATATCTGTAGACCTGTGATTAAACAAATGCTTACTAATAAAATATTAGTTGTTTGAATAAATATTAGATAGATCCCTTTGCCAATACCAATGAAAAAAGTGTAAATAACAAAACCAACATTATTGATTGATTCAGCTAAGCTTAACAAAAAGAAAATAATTACACTTTCTTTAAATCCAAACCAAAGATTTATTATAAATACTATCAAAATAGAAGATATTCCGTAAAAAAAGCCGGAGTATATGATACCAAATTTAGCAAATTTAATTCCTTCTTCAAGAATATAATTTCTATATTCTTTATTGTTGCTTAAAATACTTGTTCTTGGTAAAAGAGTTTTAAATGCGGTATTAAATAAACCAGATATAGCTACTGCAAATTTTCTAGCAACTTCATAGTAAGAAATAAAACTAGTTGAACTGAAGGTTCCAATTATATATTTGATAGTAGGATCAATTAATGCACCTATAATTGCTGCAATTTGTACATTAAAACTAAAGCCTAACATTTTCTTCGCGAACGAAAAATCAGAGTATCTGATTTTGATTTTGATATGTCGATATTTTCTCTTTAGAACAAAAAAATATATTGAAAAAGAAAAGAAGGAGGAAATCAAAAAAAACAGAGCCAGGGTTTTAATATTAAGATTATTTAAATATACAATAGCAACCGATAATAAAATTAAAGAATTAAAAAACAATGTTAGTTTACTAGTAATTACGAAATTATTTAATCCCTCCAATAATGATCTGAAAAATAGTGTGATATATTGAAGATAAAATGAACAACCTAGAAGTAGAAATACTAGCCAGAATATTGCTTTATAGCTACCAGGAATTAAGTTTTCATTTCCAAAATAAATCAGATGACCAACTGCAATTCCTAAAGTTAATATGATAAATCCAACCAAGAGAAAAAATAAATAACCGGTTGACGCTATCTTATTAATTTCATCTTGATCTTTGTTTCTATCAGCTACAGCTACATATTTTATAATTGCAGTTCCAAAACCAAGATCTATTATATTACTAACTCCCCAAAAAGAAATCATTAAAATCCATATCCCAAAAATCTTTTCTCCAAATTGTAAAAAATTTAGTTTAAGAGTAATAAAAGAAAAAATTAGAGATATAATAAATTGAATAGAAAGCCAAACCGAGTTCTTTTTATTTTCCAATATCTGCGTCTACTTTTGAATTTTTGATAATTTTATAATTAGCTATAGACATACCTAATATCATTCCCCAAAGCATTCCACATTGTCCCCATAGCCACGCATCAGAAAGAAACATAGAATAAAATATGTAAATATTCAGCGATAAAATTAATAATGAATAAAACTTTTGTTGTTCAGTAGAAGCTAAATTAAGTGATTTAATTCCTAACCTAATAGATGAAATAAGAAAGATTATAAAACCAATAAAACCAAGAATACCAGTTTCAGTTAGAACAGCAAGATAGGTTATATGCGGACTTAAACCTTTAACATAATCTTTAAATAATTCTTTCGAAATGGTATAATATTGAGCTGATTCAAACGGGAAAGAATATACACCAATCCCTATTATAGGGTGATGTTTAAAAGCATTGATAGCGGTATCCCAAATTAGCAACCTCGTCATTAGGGAGTTTTTATATAAATCAGATTCGGATCTTACTGTAACAGCACTTTCCTGTTTTAATTCATCAAATCTTTCAAATGTAGAAGGTGAAAATAAACTTAACAATACAACAACTAACAAAACCAAAATTATAATTACGGAAAAAGTACTAATTATTCTTTTTGCAGAAATGTTTAGCCCTTTTCGATTAAAAATTAAATATATAACTATAGTTAAAGAAGCAAGGGCAAGAGATATAAAAGTATTTCTGGTTTGTGTAAAAATTAGTCCGGCAAATACTAAAACAGCTAAACCTAGATAGGGAAAAAGACTTTTACCTCTTTTAAAGATTGAGATTACTAATAAAGATATAATTACCATTACACTATAATCAACAAAAACTACTCCGGAAAATCCAAACTCCCTTCCTCCTTTGGTCAATCCCAAATAAATTATTACCATTGAATCAATGGCAACTAATAAAAAGAAGACCATTAATATTTTTTTAATTTGTTCATATTTGGTTAATGTAAATCCAAAGATTAAAAACAAAATTATTATTGCAAGAAGATTTAGTTGCAAATAAAAACTAAGAATTATATTTGATGAATTAATAAGGGAGGGAATTATTGTAATGTAATAAAAGATTATAGGTCTTGTCAAAGGTGTATCAAAAATCTCGAAATTAATTTTACCATTTATCAGTATAAATGAAATTATCAGACTTAAAGCCATAAAGACACAAAAATACAGCCCAAATAAAAAAAAGTTCGTAAATAAAGAAACGATAAAAAGATATTTAAATGAATTGAAATCAAAGAGAAAAATTGAAATAAATGGAATACCAATCGTTAGCACAATTGCATTTAACTTAAATTGAGTGATGTTTAACACAAAAATGATAGGGACAATTAAGGATAGCCCTATTAAATAAATAATCAAATTAAAACGATATGCACTTCCAGTAAAATAGGATTTAATTTGCACGATACTCTTATTGTTTTTTCTTAGAAAGATATAGCTCTTCTTTAATTTGAATCAACTTAGGATTTTTTGATCTTCGAATTTTTTCTCTTAATATGATTAATAGTATTACTATAAAAATCGATGAGAAAGTTATTATTAACGAAAATAGTACTCTAAAAGGGTAGGATTTCTTTTCAGGGGCTACAGCATAATCAATTATCTGGATTATTGGTATTTGTTTTTGTTCATCAAATTTTGCCTGTTCGTAAAGAGGAATAATATATTCTAACATAGTCGTATATATTTTAACATCTCTCAGATATCTCAAATATTTTACTCCTTTATCTGGTAATGACTTTATTGGAATTAAAATTGGATTGTTTTCCTTTCCAGCTTTTATTTTATCAATTTTATCTTTGAATTCTTTAACAGCTATTTCTTGATTTCTTACTTCAGGTACATCATTTCCCAGAATTTGCTTCATTACAGTCAGTTCAATTTGTTTTCTGGCCAGTTCAGCTTCTAATTTTGAATATTCTTCAATTGTAGCTTTAGATTGATTTTCCAATTCAAACAGATTACTACTTTTCTGAAAATGTTTTAATGAATCTTCAGCATTTTTTAAATTTATTTTGATTTCCTCGTAACGATCTCCTAAGAAAACTTTATTTTCTCTTGATTTTCGAATATTTAAATCAATTACTGTCTGATTCAGTTGCTCTACAATAAAATTAGCCATTTGTGCTGCTTTATTAGGAGAGTTAGCCCTAACTTTAATTGTTAAAGCATCATCTTTTGTATCCTCAACCCAAATATTCTCTTTTAGTTCTTTTTCCGCCTTTTCCATACTTGACAAATTATAATCTTTTAAAAGATCAAATTGTTTGATAATTCTATCCAAATTTGTCCTACTATAGATTATTGTTTTATACCTTTCAACGTCAGAGCTTTGTGAAAAACTACTTAACCCAAGTGGAAGCCCGCTGAGGTTTTTTAAAAATGACCCGAATCCAGTTACCTGGTCCTGTTTAGAAGGTATAATTAACGTAGTGGCATCATATTGTGGGGTAATAAAAAAATAAATTACTATATAAGACAGAATAAAGACACCAATAAATTGAAAAATTAAAAACTTTTTCCATTGAGCGATAAATAATAAAATGTCTAAAATATCTATTCTGTTTTGTTCATTGTTCATACTAATATTTTAATTTTATTAAACTGAAGTGATAAATCGAAATTAAATTTTCTATAGTAAATAATTTAACATTAAAAATAATTTTTACCTATACTAATTTTAAGTATAGTTTAATTTGTAATTTTTATATTTGTCCAAAACATCAAATAAAAAGAACTCCCTTTTCTATAGAGTAAATTCTAAAGGACATATCTCTGATTTTTCAAAAACAAAGGAAGAAAGCACTATGATTAACATAGCACTTTTCAGTCATATATTACAAAACATCGATAGAAATTTATTTTAACATTATTTAGATCTATATCATATTAATAAACACAATAATGGTATAAGCATTTGGAAAGATTTAGTAAAGATGCTTTTTTTTATTTGTCAGAATCAGATCCAATAAAAAAAATAAAAACGGTTATTAATAATATCTGATAAGTTAAATCATCTGGTAAAATAAGGCAGATATACAAGCTGTTCTTTTTATCCTACATCTATGAACATTGAGACAGGTGAGTATTTTCAAGAGTTTTATTTTTTGTTATTCGCAGAATTATTCAGAAGAGAATGCTTAAAGAGAAAAAGGTTCAAAAAGTCAAAAGAGAAATGTACCTGCTCAACAGCAAAATATTAAGTTTATGTTTTAATTTATCTTATTTGGCAAAATATCGTCAAGAAAAGGGGCAATTGAATTACCTACCTTGTTAGAATACCACTCTTGTATACCTTCATATTTATTTAATACAGCAGGCTGAGAATCCGATGAAAAATATGTTCATTGTATTACATTAGTAAAGAAAAGTGAAGTAGTAGTCGATCATTACTATAATGATTTTTAAATGCTTAACACTTTAAATAACTAAGAGATGGAATTTTTTTAATCTATCTCAAAAAATCATTAAATCAAGAAATAATAAAAGAATTGCCCTTAAATAAAACCGATACTATTAACACACTCAAAGATAAATTGATCACAATATCCTAAGAAAAACAATAACGTTATTGAGCTGATGACCAATAATTAAACTTGGACAGCATCTACCTTTTGCGAACTATATAAACACAAATGGATAGTTAAAATTTTCTTCAAAATACTTAATTCTCTTATGAAAATCAGAACTTGCCTCAATTCAATTCTTTATAAAGTACCCTGATTTTAAACTAACAATTTGAACTGAAAAAAATTAAGAATATTTTTCCGCTCAGAATTATGGATAATAATACACTAATACAAAAAGCGGTTGAAGCAAAAAAAAATGCTCACCCTCCCTATTCCAATTTTCATGTTGGTGCCGCACTTTTAACAGAAGATGATAAAATCTATACCGGATGTAATGTTGAGAACAGCACATTTGGTTTAACGCTTTGTGCCGAACGGACAGCTATATTTAAAGCAATGTCTGAAGGTGAAAGAAAATTTAAAGCAATTGCAATTGCTAGCGATTCACCTGATTACATTACTCCTTGCGGCGCATGCAGACAAATAATATCTGATCATTGCGGTGAGATTGATATAATCTGCACAAACGCAAAGGGTGAATATAAAATTTTTAAAACATCAGAATTATTACCACATGCATTCGGAGATAAGGATTTAAATAAATAATATGGAACCAACTCCCCATGCAGTACCGAAAGAAACTGGCTGGATTGAAGCAATTACAGGTTGTATGTTCAGCGGTAAAACCGAAGAGCTTATCAGAAGATTACGAAGAGCAAAAATCGCAAAACAAAAAGTAGTTATCTTCAAACCGCAGATTGATACAAGATATTCAAATAATGCCATTGTATCTCACAGCGAACAATCTCTTCCATCAATAACTGTGAAAGATGTAAATGAAATTTTTAATTTTGTTGACGATGCACAGGTAATCGGAATTGATGAAGCTCAGTTTTTTTCAAATGATCTGGTTGATGTATGTAATATGCTTGCTGATAGAGGCAAGCGTGTTATTGTTGCCGGATTGGATATGGATTATAAAGGAATTCCTTTTGAGCCAATGCCGCAGATTTTATCTATATCAGAATATATAACCAAGTCTTTAGCAATTTGTGTTGTATGCGGTAATCCCGCCGATAGAACTCAGCGTAAAACAACATCATCAGAAAGAGTAGTGGTTGGTGCAGCCGATGTTTATGAAGCACGCTGCCGTAAATGTCATTACATTCCAACTGAGGAATAATACAAATGGATTTTGAATCTTTTTTACGTGGAATTTTCGGCTTAGCATTGTTGATCGGAATATCTTTCCTCTTATCCAACAATAAGAAAAAAGTAAACTGGAGACTGGTTTTTTCAGGTTTTGTTCTTCAGATCATTTTTGCAATACTTATTCTTCGTGGTGATTCATTACGGCAATTCTTTGCTCCATTCGGCTGGCCTAAAGATTTTTTTAATGGTGTTAGTTATGTATTTGTTTTGATACTGAACTTTACAACCGAAGGTGCAAAATTTGTTTTCGGTAATCTGGCACTTTCTCCCGGTAACGAGGGCAGCGTAGGTATGTTCTTTGCTTTTCAGGTTCTGCCAACGATTATCTTCTTCGCAAGTCTGATGTCTGTTTTATATTATCTCGGGGTGATGCAAAAAATTGTTCAGGGAATGGCTTGGGTAATGGCAAAAGTAATGGGAACAAGCGGTGCCGAATCTTTATCCTGCACAGCAAATATTTTCGTCGGACAAACTGAAGCTCCACTTATGATAAAACCTTTTATCAAAGGAATGACACAAAGCGAACTACTTACAATAATGATAGGCGGAATGGCTACAATTGCCGGTGGTGTAATGGCAGCTTATATACAAATGCTTGGCAGTGCTTATGCTTCTGCACACGGAGTAGAACTGTTTCAAGCACAGCAGATGTTTGCAACTCAGTTACTTGGTGCAAGTTTTATGGCTGCACCCGGCGCAATGATGATCGGGAAAATATTAGTTCCCGAAACTTCTGAATCAGAAACTAAAGGAATCGTAAAAGTAAAAATTGAAAAAACATCAAAGAATATTATTGAAGCTGCTGCAAACGGTGCCGGAGATGGCTTACAACTTGCATTAAATGTTGGCGCAATGCTTATCGCTTTTATTGCCTTTATTGCACTGATAAATTATCTGTTAAATGGTTTAGGCGATATAGTCGGTTTGAATACTTATCTAATTGCAAATTTTGGTCAGCCGTTAAGTTTTCAGTTAGTCATCGGTTTGGTAATGCAGTTTATTGCTTTCGGAATTGGTGTGCCC
Source organism: Bacteroidota bacterium (assembly GCA_022708025.1). Taxonomy (GTDB): domain Bacteria; phylum Bacteroidota; class Ignavibacteria; order Ignavibacteriales; family Ignavibacteriaceae; genus IGN3. The sequence continues at coordinate 23,761 of JAKIZM010000048.1, forward strand.
TGGCAGGATGCCCTTTCATTCGGAAGTTTGCTAGGGACTAAAGTAGTACTGAACGAATTTGTTGCTTATTCCGATATGAGCACACTTGTTCAAACAGGTAAGCTTGTAAACGAAAAATCAATTCTGATGGCTACTTATGCTTTATGCGGATTTGCTAACTTCTCATCTATAGCAATTCAAATCGGTGGGTTGGGTCCGCTTGCACCAAATCGTAAATCTGATATCGCTGCTTTTGGAATTAAGGCAGTTATTGGCGGAGTGATAACTACTTTGTTAACTGCAACCTTAGCAGGATTATTCTTTTCGTTTTAATGATTAACTTAAATTCAAAATATAAAACCGTCATTAATTTTTTAAAATCAGAAGCACCTTTTGAACCTGAGTTTTCAATTATTCTTGGCAGCGGACTTGGAGATTTTGCTGAGCAGATTCATACTCATAAATCAATTTCAACTTCAGATATTCCGGGTTATCCTGCATCAACTGTAATCGGACACAAAGGAAAAATCCATTTTGCTGAATATGAAAATAAAAAGCTGATACTTTTTCAGGGCAGAGTTCATTTTTATGAAGGATATGATATTAACGAATGTGTAATTCCAGTTTTTATATCCTACAAACTTGGCGCTGATAAATTATTACTTACAAACGCAGCAGGCGGAATAAATAAAAATTTTTCGCCCGGCGATTTAATGCTTATTACGTCCTTCAATGGTATTTTGATTAAAAAGGAATTAACTGATCTGATTGGATTAACAAATCCAACAGCAAAAAATAATTTTTTAGTCCTGCCTCATCCAAAATTAAACAGTGTTATAAAACTATCTGCACAAAAAGAAAAAATAGATCTTAAAGAAGGAGTATATTTTTATACAAAAGGTCCGACCTATGAAACACCTGCTGAAATAAGGTTCATTGAAAAATTTGGTGCTGATGCAGTTGGTATGTCAACTGTTCATGAAGCAGTTTATGCTGCATATCTTGGAATGAAAGTATCAGCTATTTCGTGCATTACAAATTTTGCTGCCGGAATCTCAGACCAAAAACTTTCTCATTCAGAAGTTACAGAAACTGCTGACAGAGTTAAAGATACATTTGCGAAACTTGTTAAGTCAGTTATAAAATCTGTTTAGTTACATTGTTTAATTGTTATAGTTTATGCGCACTTTGTGTGAGATGTTCGTTGTTTCATACAAAGAATGAAAAGCGATACACTAATAGAACGCTGATGACACAGATTACACGGATTTACACAGATTTTCTTTGCGAACTTTGTGTATGTTTTTCTTTGTGCTCTTTGCGAGAAATGGGTTTGAAGAAAAGGTTCACGCAAAGTCCGCTAAGGTTTTACGCTAAGCTCGCTAAGATTTTTATTCTATCACAACAAAACATCTTTATGAAAATACAAAGAATGAAAAGAGATACACTAATAGAACGCTGATGACACAGATTACACGGATTTACACAGATTTTCTTTGCGAACTTTGTGTATGTTTTTCTTTGTGCTCTTTGCGAGAAATGGGTTTGAAGAAAAGGTTCACGCTAAGCTCGCTAAGATTTTTATTCTATCACAACAAAAACATCTTTATGGAAATACAAAGGATGAAAAGCGATACACTAATAGAACGCAGATGACACAGATTATACGGATTTACAAAGATTTTCTTTGCGAACTTTGTGTATGTTTTTCTTTGTGCTCTTTGCGAGAAATGGATTTGAAGAAAAGGTTCACGCAAAGTCCGCTAAGGTTTTACGCTAAGCTCGCTAAGATTTTTATTCTATCACAACAAAAACATCTTTATGAAAATACAAAGAACGAAAAGCAATATACTAATAGAACGCAGATGATAAGGATTTTATTTCTATTTAAATCTGATCTCGAGAAAAGCGAAAATTTTCAAAAATCTTTATTGCACTTGAATATTTATGGTATTGATTGATGATGTTAATTATAATATGTTTGCAGTGTCGCTAGAAGTTAGATCCTCCCCCAAGTCTAGCTTTTAGGACAAACCCGGTGGCTTCGGTCGCCGGGACTTTTTATTTTAAAGCTATTAACAACAAGATTGCTTTAAGATATTAATATCAAAACTCTGTGCTTATCATTAGTATCAAAACCGGAATAATAATTTTATGTTATTAAACCAATAATCTCAAAATCATATTAAAAATTGTATTTTTATCAAATGAATTATCCCTTAACCCTTAATTTTTATTGACTTTCTAAGCCGTTAGCCTTAAGTTTGACAGCTATTTTTTTAAAGACCCTTTTCGTCACAAATAATATAAATGTATGAAAGAATTCAGATTTAAAATCATTATAGTCCTGGCAGCGGTTGCATTAAGTATTTACCTGCTTTATCCCACTTATCAGGATTATCAGAACACTAAATTTTTGACTGCTGCTCTTGATTCTAAAAGAAACGAGTTAAAAAAAGAATTCCCGAACCTGCCAAAAGATAAAATCGAACAGATGGTAACTCTTACAGAGGATAGCATTAAAGTAGCTGATCCTTCTATTATTGATGCCAGAAAGAAGAGAATTAAGCTCGGTTTGGATCTTCAGGGCGGTATGAGAGTAGTACTTGAAGTTAACACTGCAAAACTGTTAGAGAAGATCGCCAATAATCCTGATGATGTTTTCAAAAAAGTGATTGCTGATGCACAGAAAGAAGCAGCAATTACAGATGAATCAGTTGTTGATATTATGGGAAGAGAATTTCAGAAAAGGAATATCAGACTAAGCAGATATTATGGTACTATCAGACAGGATGATAGCGAAATTATCAGCGAACTAAAGAAATCATCTGAAGATGCTGTTAACCGTGCTATGGAAATCATCAGAAACAGAGTTGATCAGTACGGTGTTTCAGAACCTTCAATCTCCAGACAAGGAAGCAGAAGAATTATAGTTGAATTGCCAGGCGTTGCAAAAGAAGAAGAAGCTAAACAATTACTGCAAGGCACTGCATTGTTGGAATTCAGACTAGTTAAAGATGCTGAATTTACCTTCCCTATTATGCAGCGAATTGATGATGTACTTGCTAAAAGAACAAAATCCGGTGTAATAGATTCATTGGATAAGGATGTTACATCAACAGAGAATATAGAGAAGACTGATACAACCGCTGCTAACGATACAACAAAACAATTATCTGAAGAAGAATTTAAAGCACAGCATCCGTTCTTTTCTGCAGCAGTTCTTAATCCTCAAAGCTCTTATGCTGATGCTTATGTAAGTCAGGAAGATAAAAACAAAATCGAGTATTGGTTAACATTACCGGAAGTACAGAAAGTAATACCGGATAATGTTGAATTTGTATTTTCAGCAAAGCCGATTAATTCACAGGATGGCAAAAAAATCTTTGTTCTTTATCTTGTAAATAAAACGCCTGAATTAACTGGTGGAGTTATTACAGATGCACAGGCTAATCTTGATCCCAATACTTCAGCACCAATTGTAAATATGGAAATGAATTCTGAAGGTGCAACTGAATGGGCAAGAATCACTGGCGCAAATGTCGGTAAACGTTTAGCTATAATGCTTGATGGTGTTGTATTTACAGCTCCGAACATAAAAGGTAAAATACCTGGCGGCAGATCACAAATTGAAGGCTCCGCTAATCTTGATGAAGCAAAACTTTTAGAGATCGTCCTTAAAGCAGGCGCACTTCCTGCACCGGTTGATGTTATCGAACAAAGAATTGTCGGACCTTCACTTGGTCAGGATTCTGTTTCCAGCGGATTTAACTCAGCTCTGTTCGGTTATCTGCTTGTTGGTTTATTTATGATTATATATTACAGACAAGCAGGAACAATAGCTTCATTAGCACTTGTGCTTGTTTTACTTTTTATATTAGGAGTATTAGCCGGGTTTAATGCTACACTTACATTACCCGGTATTGCCGGTATTGTTTTAACGATAGGTATGGCTGTGGATGCCAATGTTCTTATCTTTGAAAGGATAAGAGAAGAAATGGCAACCGGTAAAACAATGAGGGCATCTGTTGATAGTGGTTTCTCAAGAGCATATTCAGCAATCATAGACTCCAATATTACAACATTCTTTACAGGAGTTATCTTATACCAGTTCGGCACCGGTCCTGTTCAGGGTTTTGCATTAACACTTATGATTGGTATTGCTACTTCGTTATTTGGTGCATTAGTAATTACAAAACTTATGATGGACTACCTTGTTGCAAAGGGAGCCAAAATCAGTATCGGTTAATTTTTATTGAGGAGTTAATTCATAAATGCGAATATTTCATAATTTAAATGTAGATTTTTTAGGTAAGAGAAGGTTTTTCTATTTGCTTTCTCTTGTTCTGTTTTTGATCGGAATAATTAATATAGCTTCCCGGGGATTAGTTTTTGGTATTGATTTTAAGGGCGGGGCTGAGATTGTATTACAATTTGAAAAACAAATTAATATTGCCCAGATAAGAGCCAATGTTGAAAATATCGGACTTGGTAATGTGGAAGTAAGAACTTTTGGCGGAGAAACCGGCGTACTGATCAGAACTGAAATGCAGGATATACCGGCAGATGTTTATCCGAAAGTAGTAAACAATATTGAAGAAGATATTAAGAATATTATTCCCGGCGTTAATTTTAATGAGGTTGAAAGGACAAACAATTCTATTACATATTCATTTCCAAATCCTGATACCACTAATCTTGTTATCGATCAATTAGGTTCACTTGGTTTTCAGACCAGTAAGGTTTCTGAAGAATTAAATAATAAGCAGATGAATGTTAGAGTTGCTATTTCTGATTGGATTAAAATAAACCTGAAAGATAAGTTTAAAGATAATCCGTTTACAGTGCTTAAAGAGGATAAAGTAGGTCCAAAAGTCGGTGAAGAATTAAAACGCGATGCTGTAATTGCTGTTCTGTTATCTTTAGTGGTAATACTTATTTATCTCGGATTCAGATTTAAACTTGTATTTGCAGTTGCAGCGGTTGTAGCTTTGTTCCACGATGTGCTGATTACATTAGGCTTATATGCTGCTTTGTATGGAGTAATCCCGGGACTAAACCTTGATATTGATCTTACAATTGTTGCTGCATTTTTAACACTAGTGGGATATTCAATTAACGACACCGTAATTGTATTTGATCGTGTGAGAGAGAACTTAAAAATTCATAAAACTCAATCATTATATGAGATTATGAATAAAAGTATCAATCAGACAATGAGCAGAACAATTATTACATCTTTTACAACATTACTGGCTGTATTTGTATTATTATTATTCGGCGGAGATGTATTAAGAGCTTTTGCATTTACACTTCTTTTCGGAATTGTAATCGGAACTTATTCTTCAATTTTCGTTGCAAGCGCATTCGTTTTAGACTATGCAGAAAGGTCTAAAAAGAAAGTTCAGTTTTCATAAGATTATCTTTATAAAAATAAAAAAGCCGATGAGATTTTTCATCGGCTTTTTTTATTAATATCACTTATATCAAATCAACTCAACCCCTCGCCCCTTCTCTTCCTAAGAGAAGGGGTTGGGGGATGAGTTCAAAAAAACAAATTATACCGAAATACTTTTAACATTAAAAAATGGAAATCCGGTTTATACTTTAATTGTTTCCGAGAGTCAGTAGTTTGAGACTATTCTTTTTTACCAAATCAACTCAACCTCTTCGCCTTTCTCTTCCTAAGGGAAGAGATTGGAGGATAAGTTAAAATAAATTAAGTTTTTTTATTGTCAAGAAACAAGAAGTTTTCAATTTATGCTTTTATCTTTTTGATTTTCTTTAACTTGAGATTATCTGCTTTATTTAACCAACTCAACTCCTTCGCCCCTTCTCTTCCTAAGAGAAGGGGTTGGGAGATGAGTTCAAATAAATTAAGTTTTTTTAATGGGCAACAAAGAGAACTTTTCAATTTCTGTTTTTTCCTTTTTGATTTTCTGTAGTTTGAGATTATCTGCTTTATTTAACCAACTCAACCCCTCGCCCCTTCTCTTCCTAAGAGAAGGGGTTGGGGATGAGTTCAAAAAAACTATTACTATTTAAAGTTTAGGTCATATGACCACAGGAGACTAAATTTATGTAACAAATTCAGAGGTCTCCTATGGATAAAATTCATAATAATGATGCTTACGGTCTTAAGCGTCTCGAGTCTAA